>CALJLX010000138.1 GCA_937982495.1 uncultured Desulfuromonas sp. | reverse complement strand
GCCAGCCCCAGGTGGGTTTCGCCGCGCGGGCTGCTTTTCGCCAGCAGGCGGCGCACCTCTTCTTCCTGTTCCGGAACATAGGCGGTGAAAGAAGCGGTGAATTCGCTCCCTGGCCTGACCGCCGTCGGCGCCGCCGCGCCGAGCCGGACTTCCTCCGGCTCGCTCTTTTCAGGAGCGGCCGTCGCCGGTGGCGCCCAACCCGTCCACAATTCCTGCCCTTCCTCATCCGCGCTTGGCGGCGCGCACGCCGGCTCGTCTACGGAGGGAGGGGCGGCCATGGCCTCTTCATCGGCGTCGGCCATTTTTGGCCGTTCCCGGGAGGACGGGCGGGCCGGAGCGCGAAAGCGCGCCAGGAGCTTGAACCGCGCCTTGGACGGCGGTGGGCCGCCGCCGCAGACCGGCCCGAGCAGCCGGGCGAAGAGCCGTTCCAGGTCCACCTCCCAGTGTTCCGCGCTCAACTCCAGCACGCCGTGCCGGGTCAGCTGCCGCAGTTCCTCGGGCAGTCGCCCGGCCTCCGGCAGCACCGCGCCCGCGACCAGCAGCGGCAGGACGCGAATCCCCCGCTGCAGAGCCGCCGACAGTTGCTGGACCTGAGACGTCATCGGCTCGCGCAGGGTACCCGCCCCATCCGGCCCGATAACCAGCAGCAGCCAGCCCTCTGCCTCCGACGCTGGTTCCGTCCCCTCGCCGACCTGATCCTCCCCCAGGCGTTGCCGCAGGTGGCGGAGAATGTCCTCCCCCGCCGATCGTTCCTTGGACGTCAGCCAAAAAACCTGGATCCGCGCCATCGTCTCCTCCTTTTCAGCCCAGGGAGAGCTTGAGCTTGTCGCGCAGCTCCCGCAGCGCCCGGCGGGTTTCGGCCTGGGCCTCGCCGTCGAGCAGGGCGATGATGAAGTCGACATGCTCGATCACCGAACGCAGCTCCTTGGGGGTGGCGCCGCGCCGGAAGACGCGGAGATAGCCCTCGGCGACGGCCTCGCGATGGGCGGCGAGATCGCCGGCGGCGAGATGGCGGGTGAGCAGGCATTCGGTGCGGACGATGCCGTTCCAGAAGTCCGGTTCGCGGTCGTCCCGCTCGTCGGCGATCTGTTCCACCTCCTTCAGCCAGGTGCCCAGGGGGGCGCGGGCCTTGCGGGTCTTCTTGCGGAGGTCGGCGAGATGCAGGCCGACCAGCCAGTTGAGCAGGGGATAGGGATCGACGGCGCCGGTTTTCTGCCGCGCCAGTTCGTGGGCCTGGCGGTAGTAGTCGATCATCGCCGCCAGCGCCTCGTCCCGTTCCGCCCCCTCGGCGAGCATGGCCAGGCGTTTGCAGGCGCTGCCCATGAGACTCAGGCGCTCGCCGGTAACACCGAGCTGCAGCAGTAGTTCCAGCCGGCGCCGCCCGTCGCGGATCGCTTCCGCCGCCGCGGGAGTTCCCCCTTTGCCGGATGCGCCGGCGAGGCTCGCCCCCCAGCGGATTTGCAGATTGGCCAGCTGCTCGACGGCTTTCACCGAGAGCTCCGCCGGGTCGGCGCTCAGCGCCGCCTGGTAATGGCCGATCGCCGCCGCGAAATCGTCGAGCTGGCCGTAGGCCCGACCCAGGGCGGAGCGCACCGCCGCCATCCCCAGCCAGGGGGCGGGGAGCCGTTCCTCGATGGCGCGCACCCGTGTCTTCAGCCCGGCGACGGCCTCCGGCGCCGCCGCGTAGGCATCGCCGGCGAGGTTTTCCAGATCGCTGATGACTTCGGCCACGGCGTGATAGGTGCCGACGCGGCTTTCCGTCTCGATCAGCCCTTCCCGGGGGACCAGGGTGTAGTCGGGGTCGCCGTAGCACTGATAGGCGCCCCAGCTGTTGACCGCCGGATATTCCTCGTAGATCCGCCGCCGGGCGGCGAGGACGGCGCGGCCGAACATGCAGCCGGCGAGCATCCGCTGATAGAACTCCCGGGCGAAGAGGGCGGCGGCGGCGTCATCCACCGCCCAGCCCGCCGCCACCACCGCCCGTACGCCCATGCGGATCAGCTCCGTAGCGAGGTTGGCCGCCAGCTTGTGGGGGTGGGCGAAGGTGAAGTCCGGGGCCTTCCCGGCTTCGATCCGGCCCAGATGGCAGCAGTTGATGAAGACCAGTTCCGGCACCTGGCGCATCTGCCCGACCTCGATGGGAGTCAGGAAAAGGCCCGGGCCGAGGACCATGCCCGAGACCCGGCCGCCGCTGGCGCCGGGGATGGTGGAGGGTACGGGATGGTCGTAGACGCCGTGCCCGGCCAGGTGCACCACCCGATAGCCCTCGGCGAAGAGCGCCTTGATGACGCTGTCGGGGTCCGCCTCCTTGCCGATGCGGGCGATGACCTTGAATTCCTGGGCGGCCAGGGTTTCCACCACCGCCTTCGCCTCCTGCTGGGCGCCGGGAAGCTCGACCTGATCGCTGGGCGGGTCGCCGACGACCAGGGCAATCTTGCCCGTGCTCATGTTGGGATTTTCCCGGTAGCTCTCCGTTTCCAGCTGGCGGATGATGCCGGCCTCGACCGCCAGCGGGCGGTCGCGATCCTGCATGAGTTCCCAGGGATAGCGGGCGGCGGCCTCGTTCAGCACCAGCACCAGGTTCTGCCGATCCGGGGTCTGCTCCTTGAGGCGGTTGGGGATGAGCAGTTCGAAGAGGGTGGTCGACAGCTGCCGGTCGCCGGCGGTGCGGGTGATGGCCTGCTCGACGAAGCGGTCGACCAGGGCGCGCTGGGTCGCTTGCAGGGAGACCTCGGCGCGGGCGCGGTCGGTGAGGGTGTTGAAGCGCAGGGCGCCGTCGGCCTCGGCGAGAATCTGCAAGCGCCGCCACCAGCCCGGGGTTTCGGAAAAGACCGGCCGGCGGCGGCCGCCGGGGACCGTGCCGATGCGTTCCTCGACGGTGAACTGGTCGTCCAGGTCCGGTTCGGCGACGGCCTTGGCGATGGCGCGGGCGGTCTGGATGGCGAGATCCTCGTAGAGTTCGATAAATTCCAGCTCGTCGATGAGTACCCGGCTGGCGTAACGGGATTCGACCAGCACCCGGTTGGCCTGGGCCAGGCCGCGCAGGATCGCCGCCACCGAATCCTGCACGCTCATGCCGCCGGCGCCGGTGCCGATGAGCAACGTGGTCAGGGTCGCCGAACGCCGCCCCTTGGAGTCCCCGCTCCCGGCTGGGTCGGGGCATTCGGCGAGGGCGGCGGCGTACATCAGCGCCGCCTTGGCGAAACAGGCGGTGAGCTTGCCGGAACTGAGCTCGCCGGCCTTGCCGAGGCCGATGACGATGGCCCCGCCGGGCTTGCCGCCGGGATTGAGGAAGACCTCGGCGGTCTCCGCCGGGCCCGGATAGAGGCCGAGGCGATGGCGGGCGCGCAGGCGGCCGTCGAGCACCCGGTCGAGATAATCCTCGGCGCTGATGATGGTATCCCCCTGATAATGGCCGACCGCCACCGGATGGCGGGCGTAGCGCAGGTTGCCGTGGCGGGCGGTGACACGGATGCGGTGGCTCTCGGCTTGTTGCGGTTTATGGCGCAGGGCGCCGAGGGCGGCGGCGATGAGTTCCTGGCTGTCGGGATGGATGGCCAGTTCCTCGTCGGGGAGGACGAAGCGTTCCTCGGCGCCGCGCAGGGTGACCGGCGGCGTCTGCGGCAGGCGCCCGGTATGGCCGCTTTGCAGCAGTTCGAGCAGGGCCGGGAAGGAGGGGGCGTGATCGGCCAGGCTGCCGTGCTCGGCGGGCAGGTACCAGACCGGCAGTCCCGCCGGAATTCCCGACGCCCAGGGCACCCGGCCGTCCCCCCGAGCACTGGCGAGGATGGCGATTTTTCCGCCGTCGAGGCGCAGTCCCACCGGGGTGGCCGGGGCCTGACCGGCGACGTAGAGCATGCGCCGGGGATCGGTCGGACTCCTGTCGAGGAGTTCGCGGCAGGCGCGGGCGGCCGTGAGGGCGGCGGCGTCGGGCGGCACCCAACCCTCGCCGTCGGCGGCGCGCAGCTCCTGCCAGGTCTCCCGGGCGAAGAAATCCCGCTCCGCCGTCGCCGGCAGCATTTCCAGCACCCCGGGGAAGGCGGCGATGAACTTCAACAGCTCCTTCTGCGAATGGCGGAAATCGAGAAGCGCCAGCTGGCGAACGATCTTCTCCCGGCCGAGGAGCAGTCGGGGGATGACGTAGGAGCCGCCGTTGGGGGTGCCGAGCATGATCAGGCGGCCACCGGGATGGCGGGTCAGGCGCTCCCAGAGTTCCGGCCGCTCGGCGATCATCACCCGCGCCACCAGCCCGCCCATGGAATGGGCGAGGAGGCGCACCGGCTGGTTCTGGGTTTCGGCCCGGTCGAGGGCGGCGGCCACCGCGTCGGCCAGGCGGCGGGCTTCCTGAAGGATCGAGCGGCGCCAGTCGAAGGGGAAGGGGATGACCTCGTGGGAGGCCTGCAGATACTCGATGAGGTCGAGATAGGCCATGCCCACCGGCGCCTCGGCCACCACTCCGGAAGCGCCGATGGCCAGCTTGCGGAAGCCGCCGGCGGCGATATCAAGCGGATCGAGCCAGACCCGGTCGCCGTCCACCGCGAGATGGCTGCCCATGATTCCGGGGATGACCACCACCACCGGACGCGGCCCCGCCGCTGTGCCGCGATAGACGGCGCGGGTGATCTCGCGGGGCGGTTCCAGGGGCAGGAAGTCGTCGCCCGGCTCGCCGGTCAGTACCGCCTTCAGCCCGAGGGTGCTGCGCTCGTTGCGGAAATAGTTGAAATGGTTGACGGACGGTCCCTGATCGAAAAGATAGCGGGCCCCTTGCGTCCGTGTCGCGCCACCGTACATGGCGCTGGTGTTGACCACCAGATCGTGATCCTCGCGGTAAAAGAGATTGGTGGCCAGTTCCTGCAGCCGCCCCCACAGCCCGGAGCCTTCCAAATCCCCGGCGATCACCGAGAGATCGGCCTCGGACTTGACCCCGGGGCGGTTGAGCACCGCCACCAGCGGCGACTCGGGCATCATCGCCTCCAACCCCGGCAACTCCTCCGGCTGGGTGCGGGTCTTGACCATGGCCAGCAGGAAATCGCTGGTCAGATCGTAGACGGCGCTGGCCTTCAAGGCCGGCACCAGGCCGAGGGCGTTCAAGATGATCGAGAGGTAGCGGTCGAGGCGTTTCGAAGCCAGGGTCGTGCCCCGCGCCGGACAGGCGACGCGCACGAAGCGCTCGACCCGCGGCCCCTTGCTTTTGAGCAGTTCCCCCAGTTCCCGCAGGGCGGCGAGATCCCGCGCCCGGTCCGGATGGTCGAAGCGGGCGAGGTCCTCGTCGTCGAAGGGCAGTCGCCCCTCGGCCAGGGCGCCCCGGCAGAGGAGTTCGCCGATCATCCCCCCCCGAGAGTGGCTGACCAGATGCAGGCGCGCCCCCTTGGGCAGCAGACGGACGAGTTCCAGGGCGTTTTCGACGGGACTCTGGCTGAGGGTGCGGTGCTGATAGGCGAAGAGATTGCCGCGATAGTAGTCGTTCA
>CALJLX010000137.1 GCA_937982495.1 uncultured Desulfuromonas sp. | reverse complement strand
CTCCGACCTGTAAATTCCCCCGATCTTTTGTTTTACAATCCGACACCGAGCAAAGTGCTCCGTCTTGACAGGGGGGGAGACGGCAACTAGAGTGAAGCGGGCTTTGCCCAAGAAAAGTTCGAGACCTCCACATGCACTTAAGTCTTCACGACGACGCGGCGCCCTATCCCGAATCCGGCCTTTCATGACCTCCTTGTCCCAGCCCCGAAAACCGCTGACCGCCCTGGTGTTGATTTACGGCGCCCTGCTCCTTTACGCCAGCCTCATGCCCTACGACTTCACGGGGGTGGGGGACTGGCGCCGGCTGTGGCGGGGGGAGTTCTGGAATCACTGGCCCTTCAATCCCCGGGCTCGGATCAGCGGCTCCGATGTGGTCAGCAACCTAGTTCTTTACGCGCCCCTGGGCCTGCTCCTGGCCACTCGCGGCCGCTTTAGCCGCCTGGGAGCGCCAACCGTCTTTCTCTTCTCGACAGTTTTCTGCTCGTTCCTGAGCCTGGGGGTGGAAACCCTGCAAGGATTGACCCTGTCCCGCACCCCCAGCGCCGCCGACTGGCTGCTCAACACCTTAAGCGGGATGACCGGCGCGCTGTGCGGAACCCTCCGGGGCAAAACTGCTTGGGAACGGATCCATGGCCGGCTCGTCGACCGCTGGCGGGAGCGGCCTCTCGACATCCTGACCCTGATGGTCGCGGGCTTGCTGGCGGCCGATGCCTTGTCGCCCTTCTTGCCGACCATCCTGCTCTCCCAGGTCTGGCGCAACCTGAAAAACGCCCACTTCGATTTGCTCGCCGGACTGGCCCAACACCCCTGGCACTGGTGGCTGGTCACCCGAATCCTGGTTTACCTGATGCTGACCTGCCTGCTGGCCGCTTGGGGGGGAGGATCCAACCGCCTCCGCTCCTGGTGGCGGGCGGCGCTTCTGGCCACGGCCCTGGCTGTCGGCCTGGAACTGCTCAAACCGCTCATCGTCTCGCGCACCTTGAATCTGGCCAACGTCGCGACCAGTGCCGTCGGAGTCCTGGCGGCATTCGGCGTTGGCCCCCTGCTCCTCCCAAGGCTCGCCAGCCGCCGCAAACTTGAACTGGGCCTCCTGGCCCTTTTGGCTTATGGCTTCTATCTGGCCTGGACCCCCTTCAATTTCGTCCTCGACGGGGAGCTGCTGCGGCAGAAGCTTCCCCGCCCCGTCGAGCTTCTCCCTTTCTACCACTATGCCATGGGCGCGTCCCTCAATCATGCCCGGCTCTTTGTTCAAACTATCGCCCTGACGGGGATTCTGGTATATCTGCTGCGGGTGCGATTTCCCGAACTTGACGACAACCGCCGGCGACGGCTCATCCTGGCTGTACTCCTGACCGGACTGATCGGAATCCTCCAGGAAGGCGGGCAAATGCTCCTGCCCCGACGCACCCCGTCGATGACCGACGTCTATTGTTTCATGATCGGCGGCGCCCTCGGTGCCTGGATTTCCCGTCCCCCTCGACCGTCCAAGGAAGACCTTTGAAATGACGACCATTCGCCTCGCCGCCGTCGGCGATCTGCTCTTCACCACCCGCCCCGGCGCCGACCTTCCCGGACGGGGGTTGGAGGCTCTGTCCGAGGAGATTCGGCAGCTCTTCGCCGACTGCGACCTGGTGCTGGCCAACCTCGAATGCACCCTGCCCGGAAGCGACCCCGTCGCCAGCGAGCCCCGCGTCTTCGCCGGCGAGGCCCAGTTGCGGGGACTTCCCGCGGCCGGCATCACGGCCGTCACCCTCGGCAACAACCACGCCTTCGACGGCGGCGACGACGGCTTTTTCCGCCTCACCGGGGCACTTGACACCCTCGGCATTGCCTGGTGCGGCGCCGGGATAAGCCTAGAGCAAGCTCAGCGACCCCTCATCCTCACGATCAACAATCTGCGCATCGCCATCCTGCCGACGGTCGCCGGATCGAGCGGCATGTACCGCTTCGCCACCGAGACGTCCAGCGGCGTGGCCCCCCTGGACGTGGAAGCGGTCTGTCATCGCATCCGCGACCTGCGCCAAGAGGTGGATCACATCATCGTCGCCCCGCACTGGGGAGAAGAGCGCTTCCGCTTCCCCTCCCCCGCCCAGATCGACCAGGGGCGCGCCTTCATCGACGCCGGAGCGTCCCTGGTGCTGGGCCATCACCCCCATGTCGCACAGGGGCTGGAATTTCACCGCCAAGCGCCCATCGCCTACTCGCTGGGGAATTTTCTCGCCAACGAGGTCTACTGGGAGAATGGCGACGTGTTGACCTGGAACCGTTTCGAACGCACCGGCTGCATTCTGCTTGCCGAACTCGGCGCCGACGGCGTGCATAACGTCCAGCAGATTCCGGTCTTCGACGACGGCAACACCCTTGCCATCGATACCGGCGGACAGGGCGAACGCTACCTGGAGCGGGCCAACCGCTACCTGCGAAAAGGAATCACGCCGCTCCAATTTCGGCGGGAAGCCTTCCGCGTTCGCACCCTGCTGCCGATTCTCGGTCAGCTGCGCTGGGAGAAGCTGCGCCGCCTGCGCCCCGGACATCTAGGCAAAGCCATCCGGCTTTTCCTCCAAGGGTTGCGCTCGTAGCAGCGAAACGCCGGATCGCCAATCCCCCCCTACCGCTCCGGCAAGACCACCGGCGGAACGGTGATGTCCGCGAAATCCCCCGCCGGTTTCCAGGGTTGATACTCCCAGGGTCCGACCTGCCGAATCCGCGGATCGGCGGTGTTCGCCGCCAGCGGCCCTTTTCCCAAATCGAGAATCATCGGATCGAGATCGTAAATCCCGTTCTTTTCCGCCGTCGGCAAATTCGGCTTGCGGCCGCTGTCCGGCCGAAACCAGGCGTTGCCGCGAAAGACGAAGCTGTCGGGATCGGTGCCCCGTCCGACGTTGAAGGGGACGGAACCGACCCGCGCATCCATGACCACCATATTGTTTTCAAAAAGCCCCTTGCCGCTCGGCTTGAAACGCCCATCCTGGGTTTCCTGCAAAATGCGCCCGACCCATTTGCCCGGCAGGAAAAAGAGGTTGCGGTGCACATGGCTCTGTTGCGCGGTGACCCAGGCGATCTGCGCTTCGGCGCCGATGAAGGTATTCCCGGCCAGGGTGATGTCCTTGGCCTCGAAATCCCCCACCTCCGGACGGAAATACTGAAGGCCGGTCATGCCCCCCAGATTGATGGTTCGCTCGCCGGCGTTGCGGAACAGGGAGTTCTGCACCAGGATGAAACGCGAGCCCCCCTTGATCTGGATGCCGTTGGCGTTGCGGAAGCCCTCGCCCCCTCCCAGCAGTCGACAGCCCTCGATCAGTCCGTTTTGGCAGCCCACCATATCGATGGCCGAGCCGCCCCAGTTTTCAAAACGGCAGTCGCGCACCACGAAATGCCGGGTTCCGGAAATTTTCAGGGCATCCACATTCCCTTTCGGGCCGATATTGAGAACTTCGAGATTTTCCAGCAGCAGATGATGGGAAGGGGTTTCGACCTTGCCGCCGTCATCGATGTTGATGCCGTTCTGCGCGGTCCCCTGAAAAACCAGATGGCTGAGCTTGACATAGGAACTGCGGCTCAACTTTGCCCCTTCCCCCTTGCTGGTAAAGACCGGGGGATTGGCCGGGTCGGCGCCGGCAATGACAATGGGAGCATCCACAGTGCCGTGGACATCGTTCAGATGGATTCCTCCCTCGTAAATACCGGGGGCCACTTCAATGATGGTGCCGGGAACAACTTGAGAAAGAGCCTTTTTCAGTTCGGCATAAGAGGAAATCGTGAGGGTTTGCGAGGATCGATTCGCAAACCCATTACTACCATCGCTATTATTTATAGGAGCAATGAATTGTAAAAAAATTAAAAATGTAATTACACCAACTTTCATGCTTAATCTCCTCGTTTACAATCAAAGTCGATTATCAGTCCAGAATTTCATAACTTCACCTCGACATTTCTGATCCAATTTGACAGCCTTTATTAAGTCTCCTTTTGCTTTTTCTCTTTGCCCAATTTTCACATCTGCTTTTGCTCTTTTTATATAGACCTTA
>CALJLX010000136.1 GCA_937982495.1 uncultured Desulfuromonas sp. | reverse complement strand
TCAACGCCTGCGCCGTGCCGGATGCGGACATCGCCGTCGTCATCGCCCTCGGCATCCACCGCAAGCAGAGCGAGGCCGAGCAGCGCAAGATTCTCGGTCCACTCTTCGGCCGCGTCGCCGTCCTCGATCACGAATGCGACGATCCGGCGCAACTGGTCGATCTCGGCGTCACCGCCTCGGGCATTCCGGTGCGCATCAACCGGCGGGTGGCCGAGGCCGACCGGGTGATCGTCACCGGCACCGCCGGCTTCCACTATTTCGCCGGTTTCGGCGGCGGCCGCAAAGGGCTGGTCCCCGGTACGGCGGCCCGGGAAACCTGCATGGCCACCCACTTCTCGGTCTTCAATCCGCCCCAGATCGGCGGCAAGCATCCCCTGGCGAAAACCGGCATTCTCGACGGCAACCCGGTCCACGCCGCCCTGCTCGAAGCGGCGCGGATGGTGCGCTGCGATTTTCTCCTCAACACCGTCCTTGCCCCCGACAAGCGGATCCTCGGCGTCTTCTGCGGCGAATTGGACGCCGCCCATCGCGCCGCCTGCGAGCTCGCCCGCGAACTTTACACCGTCCCCCTGGAAGAGCCCGCCGATCTGGCCGTCGTCTCCTGCGGCGGCCATCCCAAGGACATCAACTTCATCCAGTCGCAGAAGGCCTTCGACTACGGCGTCCGGGCGCTGCGTCCCGGCGGCACGTTGATTCTGCTCGCCGCCTGCCCCGACGGCTTCGGCAATCCGACCTTTTTCGACTGGTTCCGCTATCAAAATCTGGATGAATTCGAAGCGGCGCTGCGGGCGCGCTACGAAATCAACGGCCAGACCGCCCACGCCACCTTGAGCAAGGCCCGCCAATACCGGGTGATCCTGGTCAGCGGCTTCAGCGCCGAGCAGACCGCCGCCATGGGCATGGAGAAGGCCGCCGATCTCGACGCCGCCCTGGAACTGGCCAAAGCCGGATTGTCGACATCCCCCCGGATTGTGGTCATCCCCGACGGCGGCACGGTCCTGCCCGAGGTCAAGTCATGACCCGCGAAGAGACCCTGGCCCAGGTGCTGCAATCGGACAGCCTGCCGACTTTGCCGGCGGTGGCGGCCAAGCTTTTGGCCATCGCCTCGCGGGAAGAGACGACCATGGCCGAGATCGCCGATCTGGTCTCGATGGACGTGGCCCTCTCGGCGAAAATCCTCAAAGTGGTCAACTCGGCCTTTTACAGCTTTCCCCAGGCCATCGGCTCGATCCACAAGGCGGTGTCGGTCCTCGGCACCAACGCCGTGCGCAGCCTCGTCCTCTCCTTCTCGCTGCTCAGCATCAAGGCCAAACGCACCGGCGAAGCCTTCGATTACGATGCCTTCTGGAGCCGCTCCCTCGCCGCCGGGGTCGCGGCCAAGCTGATCATGAGCCAGATGAAGCAGAGCGATCCGGAGGAGATCTTCATCGCCGGAATGCTGCAGAACGTCGGCGAAATGATCCTGGCCCGCGCCTTCCCCCAGCAGTACCCGCCCCTGCGCGAGCAGGCCGCCGGCGACGAAGAACGCCTCCTGGCCCTGGAGCAGGCGGCTTTTTCGGCCGATCATGCCTTCATCGGCGCCAAGGTCCTACAGCACTGGAAGCTACCTTCGTCCTTGGTCCTTCCCACCGCCTATCATCACAGCCTCGACCAGTTCAAGGGGGGCAAACCGGAACTTCTGCGTACCGCCCGGGTCGTCTATCTCTCGTCCCTCCTTTCGGGGATGTTCTACTCGGAACGCCCCGACCTGCTGCACAAGCAGTTTCGCGCCGAGGCCGCGCGCCTGCTGCGCTTCGACGGCCGGGTACTGGACCGCATCGAAAACAGCGTGCAGGCCGAGATCAACCAGACCGCCCGCTACTTCGACCTCAATCTGGTTTTCGAACACCCGATCGAGGAGCTGTTGCAGGAGGCCAACCAGAAGCTGGCCCAGCTCAACATGTCCTACGAGCAGGTGAATCGCGAGCTGCTGCGGGCGAAGATGGAGCTCTTCCGGGTCAACAGGGAACTGCGGGAAAAAAACGCCCGACTGGAGGCGCTGGCCAACGTCGACGCCCTGACCGAAGCCTACAATCACCGCTATTTCCAGAACTTCCTCCGCGACGAGGTGCGCCGCATCAAACGCAACGGCAAGCCGTTGGCCCTGGCCATGATCGACGTGGACAACTTCAAGAAGTTCAACGACGAGCACGGCCACCAGATCGGCGACTTCGTGCTGCGGGAAGTCTGCCGGGTCGCCGGTTCCGTACTGCGCGAGCATGACCTTTTCGCCCGCTACGGCGGCGAGGAATTCGTCTGCGTCTGGCCGGAAACGGACCCGGATCAGGCCCGGGAACTGGCCGAGGCGCTGCGTCTGGCGATTTCCACCCATACTTTCGAACAGGGGCTGGAGCGCTACGGGGTCACGGTCAGCCTGGGGCTCGCCGGATGTCTCGGCGACGCGGAGGAAGCGGCCCCCGACACCCTCATCGGCATGGCCGACCAGGCGCTGCTGGCCGCCAAAAAGAACGGCAAGAACCGGGTGGAAGTCTACTCCGCCAAGACCAAGTGGTTTAAATTCAAGAACTGAGGCGGCCTGTCGCCGCCGGCAAAGGATTCGCTACCCATGCTCGATTCACGCATCATCGACCAGCTTCGCCAGATCGTCGGCAAGGACCAGGTCTCCACGGAAAAAGCCGATCTCATCTGCTATTCCTACGACGCCACCCAGCAGAAGTTTCTGCCCGACGTGGTCGTCCATCCCCAGACCAGCGAACAGATCAGCCGCATCATGCGCCTGGCCAATACCGAAAAGGTGCCGGTCTTTCCCCGGGGGGCGGGGAGCGGCTTCACCGGCGGCAGCCTGCCGACCAAGGGCGGCATCGTGCTAACCACCGAACGCATGGATAAAATCCTCGAAATCGATGAGGAAAACCTGGTGGCGGTGGTCCAGCCGGGGGTCGTCACCGAACAGTTCCAGCTCGCCGTGGAGAAGGTCGGGCTTTTCTACCCCCCCGATCCGGCCTCGCTGAAATTCTCCACCCTGGGCGGCAACGTCGCCGAATGCGCCGGCGGGCCGCGCTGCGTCAAGTACGGCGTGACCAAGGATTACATCCTCGGCCTCGAAGTCGTCACCCCCACCGGCGACATCATCACCACCGGCGGCCCGACCATGAAAGGGGTGGTCGGCTACGACCTGACCAAGCTGCTCTGCGGCTCGGAAGGGACGCTCGGCATCGTCACCCGAATCGTCATTAAGCTGCTCCCCCTGCCGGAAGCGAAAAAGACCATGCTGGTGCTCTTCGGTTCCATCGACGGCGCGGCGCGGGCGGTTTCGGCCATCGTCCGCAACAAGATCATCCCCACCACCCTCGAATTCATGGACGGCCGGACTCTCGACTGCGTCAAGCAGGCCACCGGATTGCAGGTGCCGGACGCGGCGCGGGCGGTGCTTATCATCGAGGTGGATGGCGACCGCGAGTTTCTCGACAAGCAGGCGCGTAAGATCGCCGACATCATCCAACCCCTCGGCGTGGTCGAAACGCGCATCGCCGAAACCCCCGAAGAGAGCGAGGCGCTCTGGCAGATCCGCCGTTCGGTCTCGGCTTCCCTGCGCAAGGTCAATCCCGACAAATACAACGAGGATATCTGCGTGCCGCGCTCCAAGGTGCCGGAGATGATCCGCAAGGTCGACGAGATTTCCGACCGTTACGGCATCCCCATCGTCAATTTCGGCCACGCCGGCGACGGCAACATTCACGTCAATATCATGATCGACAAGAAGATTCCCGGCGAGCAGGAAAAGGCGGAAAAGGCCATCAAGGAGGTCTTCGAGGGCGCCCTGGCCCTCGGCGGCACCATGAGCGGGGAGCACGGCATCGGCATCGCCAAGGCCCCCTACATCCCCCTGGAGATCACCCCGGAAACGGCCCTCTACATGAAGACCCTGAAAAAGGCTCTCGACCCGAACAATATCCTCAATCCCGGGAAGATTTTTCTGGATTGATCCAACCATGCAGGGGCGAGGCATGCCTCGCCCGGGCGACCCATGGGTCGCCCCTACCACGGCAGATAATAAAATCATGAGCAAATTGAAAGACCTCGAAGATTATCGCGAAGAGATCAACCAGTGCGTCAAATGCGGCGCGTGCCGGGCGCATTGTCCGGTATTCGGCGCCGAGAAGCATGAAGGACGGGTGGCGCGGGGCAAGGTGGCGCTGGCCGGGGCGGTGCTCGACGGCGAGATCGGCCTGGAGGCGAAGGTGCTGGAGGATCTCAGCCAGTGCCTGCTGTGCGGCAGCTGCTGCGCCCAGTGTCCGAACAAGGTGCCGACGGAGGAGATCGTCGCCGCCGCCCGGCGCCGCATCGCCGAGGAAAAGGGGCTCTCCAGTTTCGGCAAGGGGGTGGCGGCGGTCCTCGGTCGACCGAAACTGATGGATCTGCTGGCCAAGACCGGCGGCGCCCTCTCCAATCTGCTGTTCAAGAAGGTGCCGGAAAACAGCGGCCTGCGCCTGCGTTTTCCCGCTCCCTACATCGACGCCGACCGCACCCTGCCGCCAATTGTCGCCAAGCCCTTCCGCGAGCGGGTGCCGGAAGTGATCGAGGGCAAGCCGGGGATGCCGACGGTCGCCTTTTTCACCGGCTGCGGCATCAACTACATGTATCCGGCCATCGGCGAGGCCTTTCTCAAGGCGCTGAAATTTCTCGGGGTCACTGTCATCATCCCCAAGGATCAGGCCTGCTGCGGCCTGCCGGCGGTGAGCGCCGGGGCGGCAAAAACCGTGGAAGATCTGGCGGCGCTGAACCTGGCGGCCCTGACCCGGCGACCGGTCGATTACGTCGTGACCGCCTGCGCCTCCTGCAACGCCGGCATCGGCAAGATCTACGCCGACCTCGGCGACGACTACCAGGCGCTGGCGGCCAAGACCATGGATATCTTCGTCTTTCTCGTCAAACAAGGGCTGGCGGAAAAGCTCGCGGCCCTGCCCAAGGCGGCGAACCGCACCAAAGTGACCTATCACGACCCCTGCCATCTGCGCACCCGCGGCATCACCAAGGAACCGCGCCGGATTCTCCAGGCCCTGCCCCAGGTGGAATTCGTCGAAATGACCGGCGCCGGCACCTGTTGCGGCCTGGGAGGGACCTACTCGGTCTACCATTACGACACCAGCAAACAGATCGGCGCCAAGAAAGCGGCCAACATCGCCGCCAGCGGCGCCGAACTGGTCGCCACCGACTGCCCGGGATGCATCATGCAGCTGCAGGATTCCATCAACCACGCCGGGGGGAAAGCCCAGGCCGTTCATCTGCTCGAATTGCTGGTTGCCGCCCTGCCGTCCGAAAAATAAAGAAATTCTGAACCCCTTCGGTTTTTTGCACGATAATTGCAGAACTCACGGCATCCTGTTGTCATGGAAATCCGACCCGAAGGAGAACCGGATGTTGCACGTGAGTGAACGTAAACAGCTCTACCGCTTTCTGGCCGGTCTGTTCGCCTATCCCGACCCGGAACTGACGGCGGCCCTGGCCCGGGGGGAGGCGGCGGACGCGGCGCGCCTGACCGGCCTCAACGAAGCCCCGCCAACCTTGTCCGAAGACGATCCCCTCGCCGAGCTCGAAGCCGGTTTCACCGATCTTTTCATCAATCGTCTGGGGGGCGTTCCGGCGCCCCCCTACGGCTCCATCTACCTGGAACAGGCGGGCATTCTCATGGGCGCCAGTACCCTCAAGGTGCTCGACGCCTACCGCCGGGAAGGCCTTTCCCTGGAAGGAAGCGGCGAGCCCCCCGACTATCTGGCCACGGAACTGGAGTTTCTCTACTATCTGGTGGGGCAGGAGGAAGAGGCCCTGCAACAGCGGCAAGTGGAGACGGCGCGAGAATTCTCCCTCAAGCAGCGGACCTTCGTGAGTGAGTTGCTGACACCCTGGCTGCCGGTCTTTTGCCGACGCCTGGAAGCCGCCCCCGGCGGTCATCCCCTCTATCTC
This sequence comes from uncultured Desulfuromonas sp., assembly GCA_937982495.1. Lineage (GTDB taxonomy): Bacteria > Desulfobacterota > Desulfuromonadia > Desulfuromonadales > Trichloromonadaceae > Trichloromonas. Next base: position 4,307 of record CALJLX010000136.1, on the reverse strand, counting down.
TGGGGCGGAAGATTGCTGCGGCGTTTCGGTGAGTTGGAAGAAAATTGGCTGAAGCGCCTGCCCTGAAGCGAAGGCGGACATCAAGCGATGAAAATGAGAACGGCGGTCCCGAGGGGCCGCCGCTTTTGTTTCAGGCGAGGAATTCCGACTGGTAGCGCTTGACCCGGCTCAGGTAGTTGCGGGTCTCCTCGGGGAGAACATCGATCCCCTTGCGGTCGACATTGCCCATGCCCCAGTTGTAGGCGGCCAGGGTCTTGTCGATATCGCCGTCATACTTGCCGAGCAGCTGTTTGAGGTAGCGGGTACCGCCCATGACGTTCTGCTCGGCATCGAAGGGATCGGAAACGCCGAGATCCCGGGCGGTTCCCGGCATCAGCTGCATCAGGCCCTGGGCCCCGGCATGGGAAACGACGGTGGGATTGAAGTTGCTCTCGGCCTTGATGACCGCCTTGACCAACGCCGGATTGACGCCGTAACGCTCGGCGGCGCGCTCGGCGATATCCGTCAGCGCCGTCCGCGGCGGGGCGCTCTTCTCCCGGGCGACGGTCACGGCTGCCGGCGCCAGGTCGGTTTTTTGACTGGCGGCCGCGACATAGGCATCGAGAGAAGCCAGCGGCGAGGGGAAGCTCTTCTCGAAGGCGCTGTCGTCGGCCAGGGAAACGCTGCTGTTGAGCACGGTCAACCGGCACAGTTCGGCCAGTGCCCCGTAATCGGTGGAATTCTTCTGGGCGATGGTGGAAAGTACATCGGCGAAACCGATGCGCTGCTGCCCGGCGATCTGCGTGCGGCGGTTCTCCTGCTGAGGGAGATTCAGCTTGTGCATGAGATCGGAAGGCTTGATGGCCATAACTCCTCCTGAACCAAGGGGGATGGGACTCTTTTGCAAGTTGCAAATTTCACGCCGGAACAAAAAAACATCCCGGTTGCATTTCTTATCGGTCAGGGCATAATTAAACCTTAGAAAAAATCCCAGCCCATCGCAAAGGAGGAAAACCCATCATGCGCATCCGTTTCATCCTGACATTGCTGCTGGCCGGAATCGGTCTCGCCGGCGTCGCTCTCGCGGTCCCCCCGGGACGCACCCTGAATTTCGACAAGAGCCCCACCGGCAAGGTCGTTTTCGACGGCAAGATTCACGCGGACGCCGGCGCCAAATGCGCCGAGTGCCACAACGCCGACACCTTCCCGAAAATGAAGCAGGGGACGGTGACCATCACCATGGAGCAGATCTACGCCGGCAAGCTCTGCGGAGTCTGCCACAACGGCAAGCGCGCCTTCGAAGCCAAGAGCAACTGTAACCGCTGCCATCTCGGCGAGTAAGGCGGGAAACGCACAACGAAACGAAAAAGGGCGGTCCACTATGGCCGCCCTTTTTCTATCCGCCGATCCGCTCCATCCCTCGTCGCCCTTCGCGATAGTCCGCCTCCCCCAGCCGATGCCCCTTGGGCTTGGCCGTCGCCGCCGCCCGCAACAGCTCTTCCAGCTCCGCACCGTCGACACCGTGCCGCAGGGCCGCGCGGATATCGAGCTCATCCGAGGCGAGCAGACAGGGGCGAATGCGCCCGTCGGCGGTGATCCGCAAACGATTGCATTCGCCGCAGAAATGCTGGGAAACGGCGGGGATGACGCCGATCCGGCCGCGCCCTTCGGCATAGCGAAAGAGCCGGGCCGGGCCGGCCGGGCCGCGCCGGGGGATGGGCAGCAGCTCGCCGAGGCGCGCCAGTTCGGCCAGGATCGTCTCGGCCGGAAAACGCTCATCGGCCGAGTAGTCGAGGCCGCCACTGACCGGCATGAATTCGATGAAGCGCACTTCCCAGGGATGTTCCAGGGTCAGCCGGGCGAAATCGACGATCTCGTCGGCATTGATCCCTTTGAGCGGCACCATGTTGATTTTCATGGGGGCCAGCCCCGCTCCTTCCGCCGCGGCGATGCCCGCCAGTACCCGCTCCAGCCCGGGGCGGCGAGTGATCCGCTCGAAGCGCTCGGGACGCAGGGTGTCGAGGCTGACGTTGATGCGGGAGAGCCCCGCCGCCTTGAGGGGCGCGGCCAGTTCTGCCAGAAGCAGGCCGTTCGTGGTCAGGACGATTTCGGGCGGTCCCGGCAAAGCCGCCAGCGCGGCGATGAACTCGACCACCCCCTTGCGCACCAGGGGCTCGCCGCCGGTCACGCGAATCTTGCGCACGCCGAGACGCACGGCGGCGGCGGCGATGCGCAGCAGTTCCTCGTAGGAGAGAATGCCGCCGTGCCCCACCGAATCGACCCCTTCTTCGGGCATGCAGTAGCGACAGCGCAGGTTGCAGCGGTCGGTGATGCTAAGGCGCAGGTAATCGATGGTGCGACCGAAGGTGTCTTGCAAGGTTCTGTCCGTGACTTCGGGGGATTCGGTAAAAAGCATCAAGGCTTGTTGCCGTCCTGCTTGGGCAGATACTGTTCAAAGGAGCGTTTCTCCACGGCGCAGCGATGGGCCTCCTCGGGGGTGATCTTCTGCTCCTTGAGCAGTTCGAGGATGCGCTGGTCCATGAGCTGCATCCCCTCCCCCTTGGCGGTCTGCATGATCGAGGGAATCTGGAAGGTCTTCCCTTCGCGGATGAGGTTGGCCACCGCCGCGTTGCCGATGAGAATCTCGTGGGCGGCGATGCGCCCCTTGCCGTCGGCGGTCTTCATCAGCTGCTGGCAGATGACCCCCTTGAGGCTCTCGCCGAGCATGGTCCGCACCTGCTCCTGGGCATCCTTGGGGAAGGCGTCGATGATGCGGTCGATGGTCTTCGGCGCCGAGTTGGTGTGCAGGGTGCCGTAGACCAGATGCCCGGTCTCGGCGGCGGTCATGGCCAGGGAGATGGTTTCCAGATCGCGCATCTCGCCGACCAGGATGACGTCCGGGTCCTCACGCAGCGCCCCCTTGAGGGCGGCGGCGAAGGAGAGGGTGTGCTGGCCGATCTGCCGCTGGTTCATCAGCGACATCTTGTTTTCGTGGATGAATTCGAGGGGATCTTCGAGGGTCAGGATATGCTCCCGGCGGGTGGCGTTGATCAGGTCGACCATCGCCGCCAGGGTTGTCGATTTGCCGCTGCCAGTCGGCCCGGTGACCAGCACCAGCCCCTTCTTCAGGTTGCACAGTTTGCGGATGCCCGGCGGCAGGTTGAGTTCGTCGGCGGAAAGAATCTTGCTGGGGATGATGCGGAAGACCCCGGCGATGCCCCGGTAGGTTTCCAGGATGTTCCCGCGAAAACGGGCCAGCCCGGGGATTTCGTAGGCGAAGTCGAGATCGTGGGTGCTTTCGAATTGGGCGCGCTGCTCCTCGTTGAGGATTTCGAAGAGGAGCATTTTCGCCTGGTCGTTGGTCAGGGGCGGGTAGTTGAGCTTCTCCATCTCGCCGTGCTGGCGGAGAATGGGGGGCGATCCGCTGGAAATGTGCAGGTCGCTGGCGCCCTGCTGCTTCATCAACTTGAAGAGACCATCGATCTTGGCCATAAGCGACTCCTTGTGCCGATATCCATCCGCCGTGCGAACACCCGTATTGAGCACATCCTGGCCAAGACAAGCAAGAATCCCGCCGGAACCGGCGCCGTTTGCTCAGGATTCGTTATCATAGCACCATTTAAGGGAAATCCTCAGTGGAAAAGTCCGTAACCGCCCGGCTGCATCCGGTGGAGTCTCGCGGCAGCAGGGGATGTCGCCCCGATAAGAACCGGGCCTGTTGCGGCCTTCGGCCCACATTCGGCCACCGACCCCCGTCGAATGGCGGAGTCTATTTGACCTCGGCCGGAACTTCGCGTATCCTCGCCCCTTTCCGGAGACGGCGAGGCGGCACCCTGCCCCCGCCTCCGCGTTCATCAGCCGACAAGAAACCCGCCGCGACCGAGCGCGCGGGAGCATGGGAGAATCGCCATGAGTAAAGGACTGGGACTTCTGTCCGGCGGACTGGACAGCATCCTGGCCGCCCTGACGCTGCGTCGCCAGGGGGTTGAAATCGCCTGCGTCGCCTTCGTCACCCCCTTCTTTGGCGCCGACAAGGCGCTGAAAACCGCGCGGGCCCTCGACTTTCCCCTGCGCGTCGAGGACATCGGCAAGGTGCATCTGGAAATGCTCAAAGCCCCCCGCTACGGCTACGGCAAGAACATGAATCCCTGCATCGACTGTCACGCCCTGATGTTCCGTCTGGCCGGCAAAATGATGGGGGAAGAAGGCTTCGACTTTCTTTTCTCCGGCGAAGTGCTGGGGCAGCGGCCGATGAGCCAGAACCTCTCCGCCCTGCGGGCGGTGGCCAACCATTCCGGCTATCCCGAGCGGGTGCTGCGCCCCCTCTC
>CALJLX010000135.1 GCA_937982495.1 uncultured Desulfuromonas sp. | reverse complement strand
CGTAGAGGTTGAAGGCGTCCCCGGTCAGCACCAGCCCGAAAAGGCCGGCGATGAGGATGAGATAAAGGGTGAAAAAGAGATGCTCCCGGCCCGGCAGCTCCCGTTCCACGATCTTGAAGGCGGCCAGGGTGGCGACCAGGGCGACCAGGCTGATCAGCACCATCATCAGGGCGCTCAGGTGGTCGATGACCAGTTCGATGCCGAAGGGGGGGCGCCAGTTCCCCACCGTGTAGCGATAGGCGCCGTGGCGCAGCACGTTGAGCAGGGTCACCCCGGAGAAGGCGGTGGAAAAGACCAGGGCAAGGGTCACCAGCGGCGCGATCCAGTTGCGCGACAGACGGCCGAGCAAATTGACGAAAAAGGCGGTCAAAAGCGGCGCGGCCAGGGCGTAGAGATGGAGGTTGCTGGTGGTCATTCGCTGATCCTCTCCAGAATTTCATCCTCTTCGAGGGTGCCGTATTCCCGGTGGATGCGCTGCAGGACCGCCAGGGCCACCCCGGTGACGCTGACCGAAACGACGATGGCGGTGAGCATCAGCACATGGGGGAGGGGGTTGACGATCTGGGTGGGATCGATCCCTTCCGCCAGCACCTTGTACTTGTCGAGAATGGGGATGCCGCCGCCGCTCTTCACCCCGGTGGAGACGAAGAAGAGGATGATCGCCGTCTGGAAGATGTTCATCCCCAGCAGCTTCTTGACCAGGTTGCGCTTGCCGATCATGGCGTAGAAGCCGATCATCATCAGCACGACGTAGATCCAGTAGTTGTACTTGGCGACGATTTCCTGAAGCATTCCGTCCATATCAAAGCCCCTCGTCCATTTCGCCGCCCGAGGAAATATCCCAGAAGAGCGACACCATGATGCTCATGACCGCCAGGCCGACGCCGACCTCGACCAAAAAGATGCCGAAAGAGCGCCATTCGATGGGGCCCAGCGGGATCAGCTTGTCGAGGGCGCTGTAGTCGAGAAAGAGCCCGCCCATGACCGCGCAGAGAGCGGCGACGCCGGTGTAGATCAGGGCGCCGGTGTTGGCCAGCAGGGCGTTGGCTCCTTCGGAGAAGTGGCGGATCGAGGTCTTCAGGTCATAGGCCAGGGCCAGGAGGATGAAGGAGGCACCGAGGGCAACCCCCCCCTGAAAGCCGCCCCCCGGGCTGTAATGGCCATGGACGATGACGTAGAGGCCGAAGAGCTGCACGAAGGGGACCAGCAGGCGCACGCTGGTTTTGATGATCGAGCTGTCCCCCAGTTGCTGGCCGCCGGCCCGTTCCAGACGTCGTTTCATGACTTGTTTCTCCGCAGCACGCTGGCGACGGCCATGCCGGCGCAGAAGATGACCACCGTTTCGAACATGGTGTCGTACCCCCGGTAATCCCCGAGCACCGCCGTGACGACGTTGGGCACATGCGTCTCCGCCACCGCGTTTTCAATGTAATAGGGAGAGAGGTGACGGTTGGCCGGGGACTGGGGGTCGCCCCAGGCGGGAAAATCCCGGGTGCCGTACAGCAGCAAAATGCCGGTGATGACCGTGGCGATAAGGGCGAGCGCTTTCAATCCTTGCTCCTTCGGTTGGTGCGCAGAATGGCGGCGATGAAGAGGACGGTGCTGATCCCGGCGCCGACGGTCGCTTCGGTGAAAGCCACGTCCACGGCCCCCATTTCCGCCCAGAGCAGGCACATGAGAAAGCTGTAGACGCCGAAGATGATGGTCGCCGAGAGCAGGTCCTTGACGGTGATGACGGCCAGGGCGCAAGCCACCACCAAGAGCAGAATGAGCAGATCAAGCTGCCAGATCATGGGGTGTTCTTCTCCTTGGTCCAGGGTTTGACGCCGATCAGCAGCGCGGCGTCGGTGATGGCGTGGGTGGCGGTGGGGCTGGAGATGAAGACGAAGGCGGCGATGAAGAGGATCTTGATGCTCACCAGTACCGCCGCCAGGGACAGATCCCCCAGGTTATAGACCGCGATGCCGATGAGAACCAGTACCGCCGCCAGGGAGTCGCATTTGCCGGCGGCCTGGACGCGGGTGTAGAAATCGGGAAAACGCAGGATGCCGAGGGTGCCGACGGCGAAAAAGAAGAGCCCCAGGGCTATCAGGACGATGCTGACGATATTGAGGATCATGGCGATCTTACCCCTTGCTGATGTCTTCCAGATGGATGCTCTTGCGGTGCAGGAAGTACTTGGCCGAGCCGAGGGTGGCGATGAAGTTGAGCATGGCGTAGGCGATGGCTATATCGACGAACATCCCCACGTTGTCGTAGAGCAGGCCGATCAGCAGCAGCAGCGCCGTGGTCTTGGTGCCGATCACGTTGCCGCCGAGCATCCGGTCGAGGATGGTGGGCCCGGCCAGCACCCGGTAGAGGGAGAGGAACATTAAGAGCATCAGGGCGATGCCGACGGCAAGGAAAAACCGTTCCATTTATTTTCCCCCTTCCAGGGCGGCGGCGATGCGTCGTTCCATGGCGCTGCCCGGCAGCGACTCGGCGCCGCTCGCGGTGAGAGCGTAGACCAGCAGTTCATCCTCCTCGATATCGACGGTGACGGTGCCGGGGGTCAGGGTGATGGACTGGGCCAGGGTGACCTTGGAGAGGGGGCGCTTCAGGCTGGTTTTGAACCGGACCAGTTGCGGATCGATCAGATCGAGCATGCGCGGATGCAGGACGATGTAGGTCACCTGCAGATTGGAGATGAGGATTTCCCAGAAGAGCCAGGGCAGGTAGAAGAGGATGCCGAAAAAACCCCGGCCCCAGCTTTTGGGGTCGCCGTAGAGGAGCAGGCTGTGGCTGAAGTGGGCGATCAGCAGGCAGGAAACCACCCCGAGGGAGAGGTGAAAGGCATCGAACATGCCCGACATGACTACCCAGAAGGCGAACATGACAAAAAAGGTGACGACCTTGGCCATGGGCAACCCTTTGCGTCGTTATGGTTGGCGAGACAGGGAAAATCGATCAAACCGATTGAAAAAACATCGGTTTAAGATTTATTGTAGAACGGTTCGCGGCCGCACTTCAGTTTTGCCGGGAATAAAACGCCAGTCCTGTTTAACAGTTTTAAATCTTTCGGTCAAGCAAATCCGACGTCGGATAGAGGTTGTCAAGGCTTTGGGCTTTCTTTATAATTGCCCAACGTCGTTGGGGATTCTCCTATGGCTTCGGGTTCTTGATAAAAATAGAACATAATTCTATAAATTTCAAATAAGCCGGAAAGGACAGAAAACATGGAACGCAGGATACACGCGGCAGCCGTGCAATTCAACATCGCTCTCGGCGAGGTGGAGACCAACCTCGAACGCGCTCTGGCCGGGCTGCGGCGGGTGCATGAGCAGGGGGCCGAGCTGGCGGTGCTGCCGGAGATGTGGAGCACCGGCTACGACTATAAACGCCTTCCCGAACTGGCCCGGGAAACCCCCCGGGTACTGGAGGCGCTGCGGGATCTCGCCCGGGAGCTGAACCTGGTGCTGGTCGGCAGCCTGCCGGAAGGGCAGGGGGATCGGGTCTACAACACCGCCTACGTCATTGATCAGGGCAAGGTCGTCGACAAATACCGCAAGCTGCACCTCTTTTCCAATATGGGCGAGGACCGCTTCCTCGCCGCCGGCGACCGCACCCTGGTGGTGCCGACCTCGGTCGGGCGCCTCGGCGTCGTCATCTGCTACGATCTGCGCTTCCCCGAACTCTTCCGCAAGCTGGCGCTGGAAGGGGCGGAAATCCTCTGCCTTTCCGCCGAATGGCCGAAACCCCGGCAGGAACACTGGCGCACCCTGCTGCGCGCCCGCGCCATCGAAAACCAGTTCTTCGTCATCGCCGCCAACTGCTGCGGCATCCAGGGCAAGCTCGACTTTTTCGGTATGAGCCTGCTCATCGCCCCCCGGGGGGAAATCCTCGCCGAGGCCGGCGAGAGCGACAGCGAACTGGTCGCCGCCTTCGATTTCGAGGAGATGGTCAACTACCGCGCGCAGATCCGCTGTTACCAGGATCGCCGCCCGGAGGTCTACGGCACCCTGCCCTGATCACTCGGTCAGACGTTGGGCCTGTTTGCGGAAGGCGGCGGGAATCTCTTCCAGCGTGGCGGCGAAGTGCAAGTCGCCGTCGGCATCGGCATAAAAAAATTTCGGTTCCTCGGCGGCGCTTGCGGGCGCCGCTTTTTTTTGCGGCGCGGATTTTGGGATGGGGCCGGGGGTCTTTCGTTCCGCCGCTTCGATGACCGCCTCGACGCTCAGCGGCTCCCCGCCCGGTAACAGGCGCGGCAGGCGGGAACGAAGGTCGAGGTAAAAGGCGCGGACCGCCGCCACGGCCGGTTGGCTTGCGGGCACGCGCACTAAATACTGGTCGATGCCGAGCAGCAGCAAGAGCAGGAATACGGCCCAAAAGATCGTTTTAAAGAGGTGTTTCATGGGAGCTCACGCCTGCGGGGGATGGCCATGGGGATGGTCATGATCGTGTTCGTGAACATCCGCTACCCGGTTTCGATGGTGCAGGGGCTGGAGGGTGTCGCCGTTGGCGCAGCTGTGACACTGCCCCTGCAAGGTGGTGCGGGTGATGTGGAAGTCGTGGTCGAGCATCGCCTCGATGCGGCCGATCACCTCCCCCTGGCGCGGCAGGTCGTCGGGATGCAGGTCGATATGCGCCGACAGGGCGGTGATGTGCGAGCAGATCGACCAGACGTGCAGCTGATGGACATCCCTTACCCCGTCCTGATCCTTGATCCGCGCCACCACCCGGTTGAGATCGATGTGCGGCGGCACCCCCTCCAGCAGGATATGCCCGGCCTCGCGCAGAATGCGCAGCGCCCCCCAGCCGATGATCAGGGCGATGCCGGCGGAAATCAGGGAATCGACCACATACCAGCCGGTCTGGAGCATGATCAGGCCGCCGACGATGACCCCGACCGAGGCCAGGGCGTCGCCGAGCACATGTAAAAAAGCGCTGCGCACGTTGAGATCCTGATGGGCGTGACCGTGCAGCAGGCGGGCGGCGATCAGGTTCATGACCAGACCGATGACGGCGATGACGAACATCTCCCGGCTCTTTACCGGTTCGGGGTGCTGAAAACGGCCCCAGGCCTCGTGCAGGATGCCGACGGCGATGATCAGCAGGCTCAGGCCGTTGATCAGCGAGGCGAGGATTTCCGCCCGGTGCCAGCCGTAGGTACGGCGGTCGCTGACCGGTCGGGCGGCGAGGCGGATCGCCGCCAGCGACAGGGCGAGGGCGAAGAGATCCATGAAGACATGGGCGGCGTCGGAGAGCAGCGCCAGGGAGTTGGTCCAGAAGCCGCCGATCACCTCGGCGACCAGGGTCACGGAGGTCAGGGCGATGGCAAGGAGAAACCCTCGGGAAATGTTGTGGTCGAG
>CALJLX010000134.1 GCA_937982495.1 uncultured Desulfuromonas sp. | reverse complement strand
TGCTGGTGGTCTTGACCCCCGCTTGGGTTCAGGCTGCCGCCTGCCCGGTCGAGCCGGGTAAAACCTATTATATCGAGGCCGAGGACTATACAACCCAGGGAAACACTTTCGACCTTGTTTCCGATAAAAAAGCAAATAGTGATAAAGCCCTAAAGGGCAAGAACTCTGCCTCCGGTAGCCCGTCGGGCAATCCGACGGGCTATCAACTGAATTTTCCGGCGACCGGGACCTGGTATCTCTGGGTGCGGGGAAACGATGACAAAAAGGGCGATCAAAATTCCATCTGGTATGGACTTGACGGCAGCATGGTCGGTAATATCACGACCCCGGCCAGCGATAAGAAATACAATTGGGTGAATGATCGGCAGAACACGGGACCCGCCCCTCCCCGGATTGAGATCGCCTCTGTCGGAGTGCATACCATCAATTTCTGGTCCCGTGAAAAAGATTTCAAATTTGACGGTTTTTATCTCACACAAAGCAGCAGCAATAGCATTCCGAATGGGGATATCCCACAAAATGCGACGGTAACGGATCCCGACAGTTGCGCTGTCGTGGTCGATCCCGATAACGATGGTGATGGCTACACCGTCGGGAACGGGGATTGCAACGACAGCAACGCCGCGATCAATCCCGGAGCCGGTGAGATTTGCTACGACGGCATCGACAATGATTGCGACGGGGAGATCGACGAGGGCTGCTCGCCGGATAATGACGGCGATGGCTTCACCGTTGCCGCCGGTGATTGCGACGACGGCAACGCCACGGTTTATCCTGGTGCCCCCGAACTCTGCAGCGACAACCTCGACAACGACTGCGACGGCGTTACCAATGAAGGCTGCGATGCCGACGGCGACGGTTACAGGACCACCGACGGCGACTGCAACGATGCCGACGCAGGCATCTATCCCGGAGCCCCTGAACTCTGTGACGGCAAGGACAACGACTGCGACGGCTCAATTGATGAGAGTTGCGGCACCGGCGGAACCGTTTCGACCGGCACCGGGAATTTGGCCCAGGCGCCGCTCTTTCTGACCCAGTCGGCGACGCCGCTGGTCATGCTCAACATGTCCAACGACCACCAGCTGTTTTTCTCTGCCTACAACGAATACGACGATCTGGACGGCGACGGGTTGCCCAACTCCACCTATTCCCACAACGTCAACTACTACGGCTATTTCGACCCCTATAAATGCTACGATTACAGCACGACGGACGGCCGTTTTAATCCTTCCGCCAACAGTACGGACAAGTACTGTACCAATAAGTGGAGCGGCAACTTCCTGAACTGGGCCTCGATGGCCCGGATTGACGCCGTACGCAAGATTCTCTATGGCGGCAACCGTTCAACCGATACCGATTCGTTGACCGTGCTGGAGCGGACCTACTTGCCCAATGATGCGCATAGCTGGGTAAAGCATTATTCGGGAAGCGATATTGACAAACTGACCCCCTTCAACCCTGCGTCGCAGCCGACAACGGCGACCAGTTCGAGTTCGGTGAGTATCGGCACCGGTTCGAAAACCTTCACCACGACCTATACCAGCGGCAAAGCTCAGGTCGGGGATCAGATCACCATTGTCAACCCGGCGGCTCCTTCGAGTCGCAATATGCGGGGGTATGTCACGGCGTTCAACGCCGGAACCGGTTCTTTGACGGTGAATGTGACGAAAAGTGTCGGTTCCGGCACCTATAACAGCTGGAGTCTGACGAATCCGTCCCGGGTTGGAATCTCCCTGTGTAATACGACAGTGGCAAGCAGCGGATTTTCCCAAGCGGTCACGACCCCACCGTTTTTGCGGGTGGCCGAGGGGAACTACGACCTGTGGACCGCCAACGAGCGCTGGCAGTGCCGGTGGAACGAAGAAAAAACCAACGCCAACGAAAACGATGCCGTGGTAACGGGTCTGTTTGCCAATCGCGGCGCCCCGGTTAAAGCCAACGTCGGGTTAGGAAATGATGACTACAACGTGCGGGTCAAGGTCTGCGACAGCAGCCTGATTGGTTCCGAACGCTGCAAGCGTTATCCCGACGGCAATTACAAGCCGGTCGGTCTGCTGCAGATGTATGGCGATGACGAACGGCTTCTTTTCGGCCTGATGACAGGCAGCTATGTCTACAACAAGTCAGGTGGAGTGCTGCGGAAAAATATCAGCACGATTCTGGATGAAATCAACGTGGACAGCGACGGTACGTTCAAGACTGCACCATCGACCGGAACCATTATCGACGCGCTGAATAAGTTAAAACTTTATGGCTACGATCATGGCGATGGTACTTACAATCTTTCAACCACCGGCGGTGACAATTGCACCTGGGGCAAAAGCTCCTTTAACAATGGACAGTGCACTAACTGGGGCAACCCTCAGTCCGAAATCTTCCTTGAAAGTCTGCGCTATTTTGCCGGAGATACCGCCGGCTACACAATCAGTGGCAGTGATAAAATTTCTGGCCTGGGGACCGCTGCCTGGGCAGACCCCTTGAGCGCGGCTAATTACTGCGCTCCTCTGAACATCATCAACTTCAACGCCAGCATGGCCTCCTATGATGCCGATGAACTCGAGTCGGCCGGTTCGGTGGACCTGCCCGGCGCCGGATCAGCAGAAGATCTCACCGATGTGGTCGGTGAGGGGGAAGGGATTCATGGCAATAGCTGGTTTGTGGGTGAAAACGGTACGGACAACAACCAGCTGTGTACGGCCAAAACGGTCAATTCCCTGGGCGACGTCAGAGGGATCTGTCCCGAATCGCCCCGCCTGAGCGGATCCTTCCATCTTGCCGGACTGGCTCACTTCGCCTATACCCACAGTCTGCGCAGCGACCTCGAAGATGATCAGACGGTAAAAACTTTCGGCGTCTCCCTAGCGCCGGCGGTTCCAAAAATCGATATCCCCCTGCCTGGGCAGACGATCCCGTCGGTGACCATCCTGCCGGCCTGTCGGAACACCACTATGTCTCCCGATGCCAACTGCGCCATCGTCAATTTCAAGAAAATCAATCAGAGTATCGAAAACGGCACCGGCTCCTTTTTCGTGCAGTGGGAAGACAGTGAGCAGGGCGGCGACTATGACCAGGACATGAGTGGCATTGTCAGCTACCAAATTGACACCGCGGCCAAAACCATTACCGTTTCGACCGATGTTTTTTCCCAATCGACCGGTGACGCCATGGGTTTCGGCTTTTCCATCAGCGGAACTACGGCGGACGGTTTCCATGCCTATTCGGGGATCAACGGCTTCAGTTTTAACGACCCCACATCGATTGACGGTTGTTCAAACTGTGCCTCCGGTGATGCCGCCGAAGGGCAAACTTTCGACATCTCCGCTAACGCTGTCGGCCTGGTACTCGAACAGCCGTTGTACTACGCCAGCAAGTGGGGAGGGTACGATAAGGAACTGGATTTCCCCACCGACCCTCTGTCTTGGGACAAGGACGGCGACGGTCTGCCGGATAACTATTATTTTTCCACCGACCCGACCCAACTGGAAAACAGCCTGAACGAGGTTTTTCTTGAACTGGCCGAACAGACCTCGTCCTCTTCAGCAGTTGCCGCCAACTCAACGCAGCTGAATCTGGGAACCGTTGTATATCAGGCCCGTTTCAACAGTGGGGACTGGTATGGCGAGTTGCTGGCCTATCAGGTCAATCTGGACGGCACTATCGGAGACCTGCTGTGGAACGCCGGCACCTTGATTCCGGAAGAACCGGACCGGGTGATTTATTCCTCGAGTGCGATTTCCACCGGTACCGAATTCGTCTGGGACAACCTGACCCCCGCCCAGAAAGCCTTTTTGAACAAAGATGTTTCTGGAACGGTCGACGGTCTGGGTGAGGATCGGACCGCTTATCTGCGCGGAGATCAAAGCAACGAGAACCAGCACAACGGAATCTTTCGGGACCGCTCCAGCCTGCTGGGGGATATCGTCAATTCCGACCCTTATTATGTCGGAACCCCCAACTATGGCTATGACCGTTCCGGGCTTTCCGAGGGAGGGACCTACAAGAGTTTTCGTGCCGACAACAACTATCTGACCCGACCCGCAATCGTCTATGTCGGTGCCAACGACGGCATGTTGCACGCATTTTCGGCGACGACCGGGGTCGAAATCTTTGCCTATCTTCCGGACACCATCATCCCTGAGTTGAACCGACTCACGGAACGCAACTACGGGTCTCAGGACAATGCTCACCGCTATTTGGTCGACGGATCACCCAGGGCCACGGATGTTTATTTCGGTTCGGCCTGGCATACCGTTTTGGTGAGTTCCCTCGGTGGCGGTGGTCAGGGGATTTTTGCTCTGGACGTGACCTACCCGCAAGATTTTGACGAGGATTCGGTTCTTTGGGAAATCAATTCGGCGACGACGGGGACCGGTTACGACTACGCCGACCTCGGTTACACCCTTGGCGACTCAACCATTGTACGCTTGAAAAACGGCAAGTGGGCGGCCCTGTTCGGTAACGGGTACAACAGCGCAACGGGTAAAGCAGTCCTTTATCTGACTGACATCGCCAATGGAACCATCATCAAAGCCATTGATGTTGGGGTCGGCTCGGTCGCCAACCCCAACGGCCTCTCCAGTCCAGCCCCGGTCGACACCGATGGCGATCGCATTATAGATGTCATCTATGCCGGTGATTTGCAGGGCAACCTTTGGAAATTCGATGTTAGCGATGCGAACCCAGACAGTTGGAGTGTGGCTTACTCCGAGACGGTCGGAGTAGACTTAGTCCCTCGACCGTTGTTCAAGGCCGTAGGCCCAAATGGAGAGGTTCAGCCTATTACCGTGCGCCCGACCATCGCCAAACGTATTTACGGGGAATTTTGGGTTCTGTTCGGCACTGGTAAATTTCACGAGGTTGGCGACAATGTCATTCCGGCGGCCCAGTCTGATCGGGAAGTACAAACATTCTATGGCATTAAAGATATCGGTGAACGCATTACCGTGACAAATCGCAGTGTCCTGCAGGCCCAGATCATCGCCCATGAAACTACTGCTTCAGACTGGGGGGTGAGAGTCGTTTCCAATAATACGATTACGAACCCCACTGACAACCGAGGATGGTATCTTGACCTTGTTTCGCCCGGGCCGCTCAGATATGGTGAGCGAGTCGTGTCCAATGCATTGTTTCGAAACGACAGGGTGATTTTTGTCTCACTGATTCCGTCAGATCACCCCTGCGATTCCGGCGGAAGCAGTTGGCTGATGGAGTTGGATGCATTCGACGGGAGCAATCTGGAATACTCAGTTTTCGACATCAATGGCGATAATGAGTTCAATGACGACGACCGCGTTTCGGTAACTGAAACAGATGAGAATGGCACTCCCGAGTCGGTGGATAAGAGTATCAGCGGCCTTAGGGCACAGAATGGTATTCTGCAAACTCCAACGGTTATCGAAGATGGTACGGGAGAGCGGGAATTCCTGATCACGCCGGATTCATCGGGGGAGACTGAGAGCTTTGATACTCTCGGTGGCGGCGCGGTTGGCGCGGGGAGACGTTCTTGGCGGCAGCTCCAATAAAGGGTCCATGTCGGAAGTTCACATTATTAGATAGTCAAATTTTGCCAAGATAGGGAGAAGACATGAAGCGGTATGGCAAAAGAGGATTCTCATTGATTGAATTGCTTGTAGTTATTGCCATTTTGGGTATTTTGGCCGCCATAGCCACGCCCATGTACAATAATTATCGGCTTTCAGCCGGTCGTGCGGATGGCAAGACCGCGCTGGTTCAAGGTGCGCAGTTGATGGAACGGTATTTTTCCCAGAATAATACCTATGTGGGGGCAACCATCGGGGTTACCGTTCCGCAGATGTCGGAAAGTAATCGCTATCAGTTGGACCTGGACTCAGATGTCGCCCCAGGACCAACCACATTTATTCTTACCGCTACAGCCCAGGGCGTTCAGGTGAACGATACGCAGTGCGTTTCCATGACAATAAATCAGGCCGGCGCGAAAACCCCGGCCGCTTGCTGGTGATTTTGGAGGGATTGATCGAAGTTGCTTCATGGATAACATCGCACACGCCTTTTACTCAACTTTCGCAGACACGCGCAACGAATAAATATATGAAATAATTGAACAAAA
>CALJLX010000133.1 GCA_937982495.1 uncultured Desulfuromonas sp. | reverse complement strand
AATCGACCCCACGCAAAGGAGAACAACGTGGCACGCCTACTTGAAAAGAAAGTCAGCCGGCGACACTTCATGGGTCTCTCTTCCTGCGCCCTGGCCACACTCGCCATCGGCTCGCAGGTGAAAGTCCTTAAGGCCCTGGCCAAGGACGGCAAGATCGACGCCCCGACCGGCCTTGGCAGCAAGGACGTCTACAGCAGCTGCGGCATGTGCGTCAACAAGTGCGGCTTCATCGCCCGGGTGAAGGACGGCGTCATCCAGAAACTCGACCCCAACCCCGAGTTTTTCATCCGCAGCCGGGCCATGCTCTGCGCCCGGGGCAACGCCGGGGTCAAGGTCGTCTACGATCCCGACCGCCTCAAATATCCCCTGATCCGCGTCGAGGGGAGCAAACGCGGCGAAGGCAAGTTCCGTCGCGCCACCTGGGAGGAAGCCCTCGATCTGGTGGCCAAGAACATGAACGAGATCAAGGACAAATATTCGCGGGCGAGCGTCATGTTCGCCTCGACGGAAGGGACTTTCTCAGAGCATTTCTTCACCCAGCTCGCCGAATGCTACGGCTCCCCCAACACCCTGCGCCATCCGACCCTGTGCCTCTCCTCGAACATCCAGGGCTTCGGCGCCACCTTCGGCACCAACCCGACCCCGGACGTGCTCAACGCCGACTTCATCATCATGAGCGGGGCCAATCGCAGCGAAGCGCTGATGACCCCCGACTCCATCGACCTGCTGCGCGGCGACGGCGGCAAGCGCAAGCTGGTCTATCTTGATCCGCGCTTCACCAAGACCTCGGCCAAGGCCGATGAGTGGTATCCGATCCGCCCCGGCACCGACATGGCCTTCATCCTCGCCATGATCCATGTGATCGTCACCGAGAACCTTCAGGATCAGGCCTTCATCGACGAATTCACCGTCGGCTTCGAGCAACTCGTCCCCCACGTCGCGCCCTACACCCCGGAGTGGGCGGCGACCGAGTGCGACATCCCCGCCGCCGACATCCGCCGCATCGCCCGGGAATTCGCCGCCGCCGCGCCGCGCGCGGTCTACTACCAGGGCCGGCGCTCGTCCTTCATGGCCAACGACACCCAGATGCGCCGAGCGATGGCGATTCTCAATGCCATTATCGGCAACTGGGACACCAAGGGCGGGCTCATTCCCAACGCTTGTATCGAATTAACCAAGCACGACTACCTCGCCCCCTGGTATGACGAAGACATCCCCGGCCGCCTCGACGAGGGCTCCGTGACCTATCTTTCGGAAAAGGACGGTGCCTGGCCCGCCTTCCGCGACCGCGCCCTGGCCGCCGATCCCTATCCGATCAAGGGGATGATGGTCTACAAGCAGAACCCCCTGGCCTCGGTCCCCAACCGCGCCAAAACCCTGAAGCTGATGGAACAGATGGATTTCATCTGCACCATCGACATCACCATGAGCGACACCGCCTGGTATTCGGATGTGGTCCTCCCCGAGGCGACCTACCTGGAGCGTCAGGACCCCCTGGAGTGTCTGGGCGGCATCGTGCCGGTGGTGGCCTTCCGCCAGCCCTGCATTCCGCCCATGTTCGAGAGCAAGGAGAGCCTCTGGATCATCCAGGAGATCGCCAAGCGCCTGAGCGAGGAGATCGCCGCCGAGTTCGACTTCACCATGGAGGAACACCTCCACCACCAGGTGAAGCACAATCCGCAAATTCTCGAAGATCTGAAAACCAAGGGGATCTACTACGCCGACACCGAGCCGAACTACGGTCGCACCCGAGGCAATCCACTCAAAACCAAGAGCGGCAAGATCGAGATCTTCTCGCAGAAATACGCCGACAACGGCCTCGATCCGCTGCCGGTCTACACCCGGCCGACCGCCGTGCCGTCCAACCGCTACCGCTTGCTGGTGGGGCGCCACGCCTACTTCACCCACGGCACCACCGCCAACAACCCCTATCTGCACGACATCATGCCCGAGAACACCCTCTGGCTGAACCCGGTCGAGGCGCAGAAACTGGGGCTGAAAAACGGACAGATGGTCAAGGTGCGCAGCGCCGTCGGGGAAGAAAAGCTGAAGCTGGAAGTGACGCAGAAAATCCGCCCCGACAGCGTTTACATGGCCCACGGCTTCGGCGTGCTGTCCAAGGCCCAGACCAACATCTACGGCAAGGGGGGGAGCGACGCGGCGCTGATCGAGGAGAAATACTGTCCGATCTCGGGCAACGTGGCGATGCATGAAACCTTTGTGGAAATCCTTCCGGCCTGATACGGCCGACGGACAAGGAGCTGAATGATGAGCAATAAACGCTACGCCATGGTCCTCGATACCCGCAGGTGTATCGATTGCAAGGCCTGCACCGTCGCCTGCAAGGCGGAAAACCACGTCCCCCTCGGCCGCGACAACCATCGCAACTGGGTGATGGAAGAGCCCCTGCGCGGTCGCTATCCCAACCTCGGCCAGGAGTTCACCCCGGGGCAGTGCATGCACTGCGCGAACACCCCGTGCAAGCGGGTCTGCCCGACCAAGGCGACGGGAGTCAATGCCGACGGCATCGTCACCGTCGAAAACAAGAAGTGCATCGGCTGCAAGTACTGCATGACCGCCTGCCCCTACAACGCCCGCTACTATAACGAGGAAATCGGCGCGGTCGACAAATGCACCTTCTGCGAACACCGCATCCTTACCGGGCGGGAACCGGCCTGCGTCGAAACCTGCCCGACCCGGGTGCGGGTCTTCGGCGACCTCAACGACCCGAACAGCGAAGTGTCCCTCCTGCTGGCGAAACATCCCCATCGGGTGATGAAGCCGGAGATGGGCACCAAGCCGTACCTTTTCTACCTGATCTAAGGAGAGCACCATGTCTTTTGCGACAGTAATACCCAAGCGTCCCGGCGAGATGATGTGGTTCGGCCTGCTCTGCCTGGGGATGATGGCGGGCGCGGTCGGGGTGGTTCAGGTGCTGGTTCACGGCCACGACCATGTCTACAACGTGAGCCGGGAAATCCCCTGGGGCATCCTCATTTCCACCTACGTCTTCTTCGTTGTCTCCAGCACCGGCCTCTGCCTGGTGTCGAGCCTCGGCGACGTCTGGGGTTTCGAAAAATTCGCCATCATCGGCCGCCGCGGCCACCTGCTGGCCCTGCTCACCCTGGTGACCGGCTTCGGCACCATGGCCATGGAACTGAACCACCCGATCCGCATGGGCCTCTACGCCATCATCAGCCCCAACTTCACCTCGGCCATCTGGTGGATGGGTGCCCTCTACGGCTTCTACATGGTCTGCCTGATCGTCGAGTTCACCTCGCTGATGCGCGGCTGGACCCGCCTCGCCTTCT
>CALJLX010000132.1 GCA_937982495.1 uncultured Desulfuromonas sp. | reverse complement strand
TGTTGAAGATACGGGTACAACCGATGTTTCCCACGTTTGCCTACACGACGCTCTTCGGATCTAAGCGAGGGCCCGCTACAAGGCCGGGGTCAGCGACGAAAAGGAACTGAGGCAGTGCGAGGAGCATGCCTGCCCCACCGCCGTTTCCTGCCAGGGGCTTTTTACCTCTAATACCATGGCGATCCTCACCGAGACTTTGGGCATGAGCCTGCTGGGCTGCGGCACCGCCCTGGCCGTCTCCTCCCTGAAAAAGCGCATCGCCTTCGCTTCGGGCGAGCGGATCGTCGAACTGGTGCGGGACAACATCACCCCCCGGCAAATCCTGACCAAGGCTGCCTTCGAGAACGCCATCCGCGTCGACCTGGCCCTGGGCGGTTCGAGCAACACCGTTCTGCACCTGCTCTCCATCGCTCGCGAGGCCGGAGTCGATCTGCCCCTGGAAGAATTCGACCGTCTCGGCCGCACCACGCCGCAGCTGGCCTCGATGAATCCCGGCGGCAAGCATTTCATGGAGGATCTCGATGCCGCCGGCGGCGTCGCCGCCGTCCTCTATCAGCTACGGGATCTGATCCGGGACAACCCGACCCTGACCGGACTGTCGACCCGGCAGATCATCGCCAGCGTCGCCGACGTCGACGAAGAGGTGGTCCATCCGGTCAGCGATCCGGTTCGGGCCGAAGGGGGCATCGCCATTCTTGCCGGCAACCTCGCCCCCGACGGGGCCGTGGTCAAGCAGTCCGGGGTGTCGGAGAAGATGATGCGCTTTTCCGGCAAGGCCCGTTGCTTCGATTCGGAGGAAGCGGCGATGGCGGCCCTCATGGGCGGCCGGGTGGTGGCCGGCGACGTGGTGGTGATCCGCTACGAAGGCCCCAAGGGCGGGCCGGGCATGCGCGAAATGTTGGCGCCGACGGCGACCCTGATGGGTCTGGGCCTGGGCGACAGTGTGGCGTTGATTACCGACGGCCGCTTCTCCGGCGGCACCCGCGGTCCCTGTATCGGCCATATCTCTCCCGAGGCGGCAGTGGGCGGTCCCATCGCCCTGGTCGAGGACGGCGACGTCATCGAACTGGACATCCCCAACCGCGCTCTCACCCTGCAAGTCGATGACGCCGTGCTGGCCGAACGCCGCACCCGCTGGAGCCGACCGGAGCCGAAGATCAAGACGGGCTGGCTGGCCCGCTACGCCGCCGTGGTGACTTCGGCCAACACCGGCGCCATTTGTAAAGCCGATTGAGTCGGCGGTCCGCCGGCGGGGAAGCGGTGGGCCGCTCCCGATATTGATTAAAAAACCTGGAGGAGACCTTTTCGTGAAAAAAACCGGTTCTCAGATTCTTCTCGAATGCCTGCGCCTGGAAGGGGTGGACACCATCTTCGGCTATCCCGGCGGGACGGTCATCAACATCTACGATGACCTGATGGATTCCCCGATCACGCACATCCTGACCCGTCACGAGCAGGCCGCCGTCCATGCCGCCGACGGCTACGCCCGGGCCACCGGCAAGGTCGGGGTGGCCATCGCCACCAGCGGCCCCGGCGCCACCAACACCATCACCGGCATTGCCACCGCCTACATGGATTCCATTCCCATGGTTATCATCACCGGTCAGGTGCCGACGCCCCTGATCGGTAACGACGCCTTTCAGGAGGCGGATGTCATCGGCATTACCCGCCCCATCACCAAGCACAACTACCTGGTGAAGAACGTCAAGGATCTGGCCCGGATCATCAAGCAGGCTTTCTACATCGCCCGCACCGGCCGCCCCGGCCCGGTACTGGTCGACCTGCCCAAGGACGTGCAGATCGCCACGGCCGAGTTCGAGTATCCGGAAACGGTGGAGCTGCGCGGCTACAAGCCGACCTACAGCGGCAACGTGCGGCAGATCGAGAATGCCGCCAAGATGATCATGGCCGCCCGCAAGCCGGTACTGTATGTGGGGGGCGGCGTTACCCTCTCCAATACCTCGAAAGAGCTCATGCAGCTGGCCGAAATGATCCAGGCGCCGGTCACCACCACGCTCATGGCGATGGCTTCCTTTCCCAAGAAGCACCCGCTTTCCCTGGGCATGCTCGGGATGCACGGCACTTACTACGCCAACATGGCGGTGACCAACTCGGATCTGCTGATCTCCGTCGGCGCCCGTTTCGACGACCGGGTTACCGGCAAGATCGCCACTTTTGCCCCCCACGCCAAGATCATCCACATCGACATCGATCCGACGTCGATCAAAAAGAACGTGCGGGTCGACCTGCCGATCGTCGGCGATCTTAAGGATGTACTGAAAAAATTGGTGCACAAGCTGGGTGAGCGCAAGGAGGAGTTGCCCGCCCTGGTCGAGGCGACCGAGGGCTGGCGGCAGGAGATCGCCGGCTGGAAGACCCAGCATCCGATGAGCTACAAGGCGTCGAAGACCATTATCAAGCCGCAGTTCGTCATCGAAAAGCTGCGGGAACTGACCAATGACGATGCCATCGTCACCACCGAGGTCGGCCAGCATCAGATGTGGACCGCCCAGTTTTTCGATTTCAGCCAGCCGCGCACCTTCCTTTCCTCCGGCGGACTCGGCACCATGGGCTACGGCCTGCCTTCGGCCCTGGGCGCCCAGGCGGCCTTTCGCGAGCGGCAGGTCATCGACATTTCCGGCGACGGTTCCTTCCAGATGAACTCCCAGGAGTTGGCGACCCTGGTTCAGTATCGTCTGCCGGTGAAGATCGTTATTCTCAACAACAACTTTCTCGGCATGGTCCGCCAGTGGCAGCATCTCTTCTTCCATAACCGCTACAGCCAGACCTGCATGGAGCTGCCCATCGATTTCGTCAAGCTGGCCGAGGCCTACGGCGCCACCGGGCTGCGGGCGACCAAGCCCGAGGAGGTCGAGGAGGTCATTCGCAAGGCTCTCGACACCCCGGGCCCGGTCATCATGGAGTTCAAGATCAGCCGCGAGGAGAATGTCATGCCGATGGTGCCGGCCGGCGCCGGGCTCAACGAAATGGTGCTGGCTTCCTGAGCCGGACCCGACAGCCTTTTTTGAGGAGAGTTTTTTGCTATGAAACACACCATTTCCGTGCTCGTGGAGAATGAGTTCGGGGTTCTGAGCCGCGTCGCCGGACTCTTTTCCGGCCGGGGCTTCAACATCGAGAGTCTCTCCGTGGCGCCGGCCCTCGACCCGACCATTTCCCGCATGACCATTGTCACCAGCGGCGACGATCAGGTGCTGGAGCAGATCACCAAACAGCTGAATAAACTCATCGACACCATCAAAATCATCGATTTCACCGGCCAGGATTTCATCGAGCGGGAGATGGGGATGATCAAGGTGACGGCCGAGGAGGGGACCCGCGCCGAGGTTTTGCGCATCGTCGACATCTTCCGCGCCAAGGTGGTCGATGTCACCCCCCGTTCCTACACCATCGAAGTGACCGGATCTCCCTCCAAGATCGATGCGGTGGTCGAGTTGCTGCGGCCGATGGGCATCAAGGAACTGGTCCGCAGCGGTCCGGTGGTTCTCGGGCGCGGTCCCAAGGGCTGGCGCAACAGCTGACAAAACGGACGGCAAGGACAACGAAGCGACGCAAGGGCCGAGCGTTACGAGGAAAAATCATGGCGCGACGCCCTTGCGTTATGTTATAAGTGTGGGCCAAATTTTCCGGGACTTGAACGGTCCCGCCACGAGGAGGAAAGAAACAATGAAGGTTTATTACGACAAGGATGCCAACCTGGGTGTGCTCAAGGGCAAAAAGATCGCCATCATCGGCTACGGCAGCCAGGGCCATGCCCATGCGAACAACCTGAAGGAGAGCGGCATCGAGGTCATTATCGCCGAGGCCCCCAAGGGCGGCGCCAACTGGGTCAAGGCCGAGAAAGCCGGTTTCACCGTCATGACCACCCAGGATGCGGTCAAGGCCTCCGACGTCATCATGATCCTGCTGCCGGACGAGCTGCAGGGGGACATCTACCGCGAGCAGATCGGCCCCTTCCTTAAGCCGGGCAGCTACATCGGTTTCGGCCACGGCTTCAACATCCACTACGGCCAGATCGTTCCCG
>CALJLX010000131.1 GCA_937982495.1 uncultured Desulfuromonas sp. | reverse complement strand
TTCGCCCGCGCCCAGACCGCCCTGCGCCCGGGGCGGGTGGTCAGTTCGGCCAAGTCCTGGCTCTGCCACGGCGATATCGACCGCGACGCCCCCATCCTCCCCTGGAAATCGGAAGAGATCCCCACCGAGCAGCGACTCTCGCCGATCGAGGCGAGCAGCGCCTATCTCGCCTGCTTCAAGGAAAACTGGAACCGCCTGATGGCCGCCGAAGATCCCCGGGCGGCCTTCGAGCAGCAGGATGTGGTCATCACCGTCCCCGCCTCCTTCGACGAGGTCGCCCAACGCCTCACCCTCGAAGCGGCGCGGCGGGCTGGCTATCCGGCGAGCGTCCGCCTGATCGAGGAGCCGCAGGCGGCCTTTTACGCCTGGCTCGACGAAGGGCGCAACCTCACCCAACTGGCGGAACTCCTCGACCGTCTACCGGAAAAGCAGGCGCGAGTACTGGTCTGCGACATCGGCGGCGGCACCACCGACCTCAGCCTCTTCGAAGTGCGGGCGGCCGCCAACTCCCCCATCGGCCTCGCCCTCACCCGCCTGGCGGTCAGCGACCACATCCTCCTCGGCGGCGACAATATCGACCTGACCCTGGCCCATCTGCTCGAACAGAAGCTGCTGCGCGGCCAGGGCAAGCTCTCGGGGCGGCAATGGAACCAGCTTCTCGCCCAGGCCCGCGATCTCAAGGAACGCCTGCTCGGGGATGAGGCGCCGGAAGACGGCCGCGAATATCCCATCACCGTCGCCGGCAGCGGCTCAGGCCTCTTCGGCTCGACCCTGAGCGCGAAAATCGCCGCCCGCGAGGTGCGCGACTGCATCGTCGAAGGCTTCTTTCCCCGCTGCGCGGCCGCCGACCGCCCGCGCAAAAGCAGCGGCGGCCTGCGCGAATGGGGCCTGCCCTTCGCCGCCGACAGCGCCGTCACCCGCCATCTCGCCGCCTTCCTCGACGGCCAGCGGATCGACGCGGTGCTTTACAACGGCGGCTCCGTCACCCCCGAGGCCCTGCGCGCACGCCTCACCGACCTTTTCGCTGATTGGCAACAAGGGGAGCGGCCGACGGTCCTCGCCAGCGACTCCCTGGCCCTGGCGGTAGCCAAGGGCGCGGCCAAATACGGCTACCTGCTGCGCCAACCCAAGGGCGGGGAACGCATCGCCGGCGGCCATGCCCATGCCCTCTATCTGGAGGTCAAACAGAAGAAAAAAGGGCATAGCCTGATCTGTGTCCTCCCCCGGGGGATGGAGGCGCACGAAACCATCGTCCTTGCCGAGCAGGCCTTCGACCTGCTGGTCAACCAGCCGGTGCGCTTCCAGTGCTACTACTCGGCCCGTCGCCAGGGGGATCGACCCGGGGATGTGGTCGCCTGGAACGAGGAGGAGTTCCATCCCCTCCCCCCCTTGCAGACCGCCATCCACCTCCCCCTCGACCGCCCGAAACCGGCCAACAACCGGCTGCGGGTCAATCTCGAATGCACCCTCAACGAGCTCGGGCTGTTGCAGCTCCATTGCCTGGAAGAAGGCGGCCCCGGCCGCTGGCGGCTCGACTTCAACCTGCGCAAGAGCCTGCTTGAAGAGGCGCCGCTCACCCTCCCCGCCGCGCCCCTGGCCGCCGCGAGCCAGGCCGTCGCGGCCCAGCGGCTGATTCAGGCCTTGTACGGCAAGAAGCTCGATCCCGATTTCCCCGAGCTCAAGCCGAACCAGCTTTTGCGCCGCCTCGAAGAGACCCTCGGCAGTACCCGCGAGAACTGGGACATCCTCACCCTGCGCGGCCTCTGGCCGACCCTGGCGGCAGGGATGACCCGGCGCAACCGCGGCCTCGCCCATGAACTGGCCTGGCTCCAGCTCGCCGGTTACGCCCTGCGCCCCGGCTACGGCGTCGCCCTCGACGAAACCCGCATCGAGGAGGCCTGGCGGCTCTTCAGCCTCGGCCTCGCCTTTCCCGACGACAAACCCGCCATCGACCATTGGTACATCTTCTGGCGCCGCATCGCCGGGGGACTCAACGCCCAGCGCCAGGAAAAGATCTATCAGAAGTTGCAGGGGCAGATGCAGGGCGGACGGGAACTGCCGCAGGAACTGGTGCGCCTGCTCGGCTCCCTCGAACGCCTGCCCCTGGCGGTGAAGCAGTCGCTGGTCAAGAAACTGCTCGCCGGCTTCTCCCGTTTCAAGCACCGCGAACCCTACGCCTGGGCGCTGGGACGGCTTCTCGCCCGCGTCCCCCTCTACGCCGGGCCGGACAGCATCCTGCCGCCGAGCGAGGTGGAAAAGGCCTACCGCGAATTGGCCGCCCGCGACTGGAAGCAACCGGAATACAACGCCCTCGTCCCCCTTTTCGTCCAGGCCGCCCGCCGCACCGACCAGCGCGACGTCGACCTTGCCCCCGAACCGCGCGACACCCTCCTCGCCAAACTCAAGGAAGCGGGCGCCCGCCCCGAGCAGCTGCGCGTCGTGCGCGACTGCATCCCCATCGAAGAAGCCGACCGCGTCGCCCAATTCGGCGAATCCCTTCCTGTCGGGTTGTTCTTGGTTGTATCAAAATAAATATGTCAACATGAAAAAAAAACATCACACATCAAAATCTTCCAAGAACAAAAATACCCTGGTCGAATATCAGATTTTCTATCATCGATGGGATTCTTCCCATCCAATGCGGTCATATGCGGGTGAGTTTTTTTGCACATATGAGAAGACTACATGGCCGCACAAATAATTATTGTGACAATTCCAGGTTGCATTCATCTCATCGGTGGACAATAAATTTGGCATGAGAGCCTTAAGGCACTAACAAGGCACAATCTCGGCACAGAAAATTTCGACCGGGGTTGACGCAGGAAAGGCGCGAGGAGGCCGGGGGCTTCAAGAACT
>CALJLX010000130.1 GCA_937982495.1 uncultured Desulfuromonas sp. | reverse complement strand
ATGGACTTCTTGAAGGGAATGGACTGAATCAGCCGGGGCAGGATCTCCGTCAGCAGCTCCGCCGTGGGCCGACCGGCCTGTTCCTTCTTGGCGCAGACGTAGGCCCCTTTTTCCGTCTCGACAATCACCAGCTGGTCGACGCTGATCCCCTGACCGCGGGCGAAGCCCTCGCCAGCCTTGGTCGGCTTGCCGGCGGCATCGAAGGCGACGCTCTTGGCCGGTCCCATCGCCTCGCTGCGCAGGGTCGGTTGATGTTCCCCGAGCCCCTCCACCGCCAGCAGCAGGCGCCGGGGCGTGGCCAGGGTGCGAATGGCGCCAAAGGCAAGTTGGGCGGTTTCGAGTTCCGTGCGGATCAAGGCGGCCATGTCGGCCATGGCCTTGGGCAGGAATCCGGCGGGGATCTCCTCGGTTCCGATTTCAAGCAGCAGTTCCTGAGCCATCAGCGGCCTCCTTTCAGCAGCGGGAAGCCGAGTTGCTCGCGCAGTCGCAGATAGCCTTCGGCGCAGAGTTTGGCCACGTTGCGCACCCGGCCGATGTAATTGGCCCGTTCGGTGACCGAAATCGCCCCCCGGGCATCGAGCAGATTGAAGGAGTGGGAACATTTCATGACGTAGTCGTAGGCGGGAAGCACCAGGCCGCGCTCGACCAGACGGATGCATTCTTTTTCGTACATGGAAAAGAGCTTGAGCAGCATGTCGACGTCGGCCTCCTCGAAGTTGTAGGTCGAGAACTCGACCTCGCTCCGGTGGTGGACGTCACCGTATTTGACTCCCTTGACCCATTCGAGGTCGTAAACGTTGTCGACCCCTTGCAGATACATGGCGATGCGCTCGCAGCCGTAGGTGATCTCGCCCGCAACCGGCTTGAGATCGATGCCACCCGCCTGCTGGAAATAGGTGAACTGGGTGATCTCCATGCCGTCCAGCCAGACCTCCCAGCCCAGACCCCAGGCGCCGAGGGTCGGGGACTCCCAGTCGTCCTCGACGAAACGGATGTCATGGGCCTTGGGATCGATCCCGAAGCTCTTGAGAGAGTCGAGATAGAGATCGAGGATGTTCATCGGCGAGGGCTTGAGGATGACCTGGAACTGGTAGTAATGCTGAAGACGGTTGGGGTTTTCGCCGTAGCGGCCGTCGGTGGGGCGGCGGGAAGGTTCGACATAGGCGACCTTCCACGGCTCGGGGCCAAGCACCCGAAGAAATGTCGCGGGGTTGAAGGTGCCGGCCCCCTTTTCCACATCGTAGGGCTGCTGAATGATGCATCCTTGCCCGGCCCAGTAATTCTGCAAGGAGAGAATCAGATCTTGAAACGTCACGGGACCTCCAGAAAGAAGCCGAGACCGGCCGTGGCACCGACCGTCCCAGCCCGGATTAAATCGTCGGTTCGGGACCTGCTTAAAAAAAACGAATACTAGCTTTTTCCAAGGCGGGCTGTCAAGCTGGAATCATCGCTAGAAAGGCTATTTAGCCCCCTTTTCCCGCCCCCTGATCGAGCAGTATCCGCTCCAGAAAATTTTGCGAACGTAAGGGGCGGCAAAGATGGCACTCCAGGGCGCTCGCCACCAGTTCCCGGCCCTCGCGAAGGGTCCGCTCGCCCAGGCGAATCCCGGCGAATACGGTCGCGGGAGCATGAATCAGCCGCGAGACGGAACCGAGGGTCAACAACTCCAGGGAAAGTTCCCGCTCAGGTCCCGCGCAGTCCGGGCAAAGGCTGCCACCACGCCGGGCGGAAAAACTCACCCGGGGGCCGGGCAGGGAACCGAAACAGGCGGAGCAATGGAGCAGATGGGGAATGTAACCGGAAAGGTTGAGCAGACGCAGTTCGAACAGGAGCCGGGCCGCCGGGCTCCCCCCGGCGGCGGCGAGGAAGTCGAGCAGCGCCTTGAGGAGCGCATAAACCTCATCCTGAGCCTCCCCTTCGGCGAAGAACGCCTCGATCAGTTCGCAGGCGTAACCCGCCAGCGCGATGGCCGGCAGGTCGGCGCGCAATCCGACGCGAAGGTCGACCAGTTCCGATTCTTTCAGGGTAACCAGCCCACCGGAACGAGAGGACGCCCAATGAAGAACCACGCCGGCGAAAGGCTCCAAAGAAGCCGCGAAACGCCGCCGACTGCTGCGGGCACCCCGCGCGAAACCGCGCAGGCGGCCATGACCGGGGGCGAAAAAGGTGACGATACGGTCAGCCTCGCCATAGTCGAGATGGCGCAGCACAATCGCCTCGGAACGAAACAGGCGCATCGGCTGGACGGCTAGCGCAGATAGTTGAGAAACAGGGTGGCGGTGCCGAAATAGATGAGGATGCCGGTAATATCGTTGGCGGTCTGCACGAAAGGGGTGGAGGCGATGGCCGGATCGACCCCGACCCTCTTGAAAAAACTCGGGGCCATGACGCCCATGGTTGCCGCCACGGTCATGGCGGTCACCATGGCCAGACCGACCACCAACCCCAGATAGGGATTGTGGTGCCAGAAAAAGGCCACCAGGCCGATGGTCGTACCGCAGACCACGCCCATGATGATCCCGACCCGCAACTCTTTCAGAAAGACCTGGCGCATGGTGGAAAAGTCGATGCGCCCGGTGGCGAAGCCGCGGACGACGATGGTGGCCGACTGTCCGCCGACGTTGCCGCCCATGCCGGTGATGACCGGGATGAAGGAAATGAGGGCGATGACTTCCTCCAGCGTCGCCTTGAACAGCCACATCAGATAGCCGGTGATCACCCCGCCGAACAGGTTGGTAATCAGCCAGGGCAGACGCAAACGGGCGATTTTAAAAGACTTGTACCCATACAGCAACTCCTCGTCGCTGGAGCCGGCCATCTTGTAGATGTCCTCGGTGGCCTCCTCGCGCATGACGTCGATGACGTCGTCGACGGTGATGATCCCCATCAGCTTGTTCCCCTCATCGACGACGGGAATCGCTAGAATGTTGTATTTGGCCACCAGTTGCGCGACCTCTTCCTGGTCGATGTCGGTGCGCACGCTGATGACCTCGGCGGTCATGATGTCCTTGAGCCGCGACGAGGGCGGGACCGTCAGCAACTGGCGCAGCGACAGCACCCCCACGAGATGGTTGTACTCGTCGGTCACGTAAAGATAGAAGACCATCTCGATGTCTTCGGCGCCCTGTACCGCCTCGATCGCCTCCCGAACCGTCATTTCCTCGCGCAGGGAGAAGATCTCGGTGGCCATGATACCGCCAGCAGTATCCTCGTCGTACTTGAGCAGCTCCTCGATTTCTTCCGAGTGCTCGATCTCCATGCTCTGCAAGACTTCCTCGGCCAGTTCCTCGGGCATGTTGCGGATGATGTCGACGGCGTCGTCGTAGGGCATCTCCTGCAACACTTCGGTAATCGTTTCCTTGTCGATCTGCTCCAGCAACTGGGCGCCGGTGGCATGGTCGAGTTCGGAAAGGACGTAAGCCGAAATTTCCGGATCGGCCAGCAGATTGAAGAGGATGCGCTGTTCCTTGAGGTCAAGATAGCGAAAAAGATGGGCGATATCGGCGGGATGAGATTTGACCAGAACCTTGGTGATGTGGGGATAGGCGCCGCGCCGGATCAACTTGCGGACGGTGTCGAGGAGCATTTGCAGTTTCTGGTCCATAACGTTCGATCTCCCCCGGAGGCGTTGCGCGGATTAAGGAACGTTCGATACTAGCACCCCCCCGGCGAGAGTGTCAACGACTCGAAAAAAGAAGGGAAATTCGATCTCCGGACACAAAAAAGCCCCGCA
Source organism: uncultured Desulfuromonas sp. (assembly GCA_937982495.1). GTDB lineage: Bacteria > Desulfobacterota > Desulfuromonadia > Desulfuromonadales > Trichloromonadaceae > Trichloromonas. Next base: position 12 of record CALJLX010000130.1, on the reverse strand, counting down.
TTCGCGGGGCTT
>CALJLX010000129.1 GCA_937982495.1 uncultured Desulfuromonas sp. | reverse complement strand
ATTGCCCATGACTATCGACCTCCTCGCGCCGTCGCGACCAGTAAGAATTTGAAGGAAACACGCCGGTGGCCGTCCTTATGGGGACGGCCACCGCAAAAGACCAAACAGTGTTATTAATACCAGCCAACCCCGGACAAGTCCAGCCGAAATTGCCTTGACAAAGGCCCCGAGGTAGGATTAATCCGTAGAGACGAAGGACGAAATTGCGGATCGCTGTTTTTTCGGAGCCCCGCCGGGACTCCGGCCACATATTTCCCGAAGGGAGTGCCCATGCCGATCGACAAACAGGAAGCCTATTTCAAGGACTGGAAAAGCCGCGAGGAAATCGCCGAAGCGATGGTGCCCCTGGTTGGCCGCCTCTACCGTAACCACGGCGTGATCACGACGGTCTACGGCCGCTCGCTGGTGCACGGCTCGACCATCGACATCCTCAAGGCGCACCGTTTCGCTCGACAGATTCTCGAAACCGAGCTCTGGGTGCGGGACACCGCGCCGCTTCTCGAAGCGATGACCCGCCTCGATCTGGCTCCGGCGCGCGTCGACATCGGCAAACTGACCGTGCGTTACCAGGCCCAGGCGGCGGGAACGTCCGTCGACGATTTCGTGCGCCGGGAACTGGCCGCGGTCAATACCGGCAAAAAAGCCCTGCTCAGCGAGCCGCGGGATGTGGTCCTTTACGGGTTTGGCCGCATCGGGCGCCTGTTGGCGCGCATTCTCATCGAGCAGACCGGCGGCGGCGACAAGCTGCGCCTGCGCGCCGCCGTGGTGCGCAAGGGCGGACCCGATGATCTCATCAAACGCGCCAGTCTGCTGCGCCGCGATTCGGTACACGGCTATTTCAACGGCACCATCCGCATCGATGAGGCGGAAAACGCCATCATCGCCAACGGCAACATGATCCGCATCATCTACGCCGACGCCCCGGAGAGTATCGACTATACCCGGTACGGCATCCGTAACGCCCTATTGGTGGATAACACCGGCAAATGGCGGGACCGCGCCGGCCTGAGCCGCCACCTGCAAGCCCAGGGGATCGACAAGGTCATTCTCACCGCTCCCGGCAAGGGGGATCTGCCCAATGTCGTCTTCGGCATCAACAACGAACTGCTCACCGCCGAGGAACGGATCTACACGGCGGCCAGCTGCACCACCAACGCCATCGTCCCGGCCCTCAAGGCGGTGCACGATCAGTACGGCATCGTCCACGGCCATGTGGAAACCTGCCACTCCTACACCAACGACCAGAACCTGATCGACAACTACCACGAGAGTTCCCGGCGGGGGCGCAGCGCCCCGCTCAACATGGTTATCACCGAAACGGGCGCCGCCAAAGCCGTGGCCAAGGCCCTGCCCGAACTGGCCGGAAAACTGACCGGGAACGCCATCCGCGTGCCGACTCCGAACGTCTCGCTGGCGATCCTCAACCTGACCCTGGAAAAAGCGACCACCGTCGCCGAACTGAACAAATATCTGCGGGATGTCTCCCTCGATTCCCCCTTGCAGAATCAAATCGACTACACCAACTCACCGGAAGTCGTCTCCAGCGACTTCGTCGGCAGCCGTTATGCCGGGGTGGTCGATTCGCTGGCGACCATCGTCGAGGGCAATCGCGTGGTTCTTTACGTCTGGTACGACAACGAATTCGGCTACAGCTGCCAGGTGGTGCGCCTGCTCGACAAAATCGCCGGCCTGGAACTGCCGACGCTGCCCAACTGATGGCGATTCGCCCCCACGAAAAAACGGCCGGTCCCTTGCGGGATCGGCCGTTTTTTCGTTACCGTCTATGGCGACGAGGCTAGTCGCGCTTCATCAGGCGCATTTTCTTGCGCAGACGACGCTGGGCCTCCTTCTCCTTGCGCTTGCGCTTGACGCTGGGTTTTTCGTAAAACTTGCGCTGCTTCATTTCACGAAAGAGACCCTCTTGCTGCAACTTGCGCTTGAGCACCCGGATGGCCTTCTCGACGTTGTTGTCGACGACCTGGATTTCCACTGACAATCACCTCGCTTTCCGAACCGTATCGTCCGATCCTCACGAATCGGGACAAGGCGAAAATCTAACCTAATTTTTCGTTGAAAGCAACAAAATAATCCCGTTCCGCCTTAACCCTCGAAACTCCACAGCGAGATGGGAATGCCGCCGTTGCGCAGCCGGGCGAGGCGTTTCAGTGGCAGGTCGACGGCCGCCGCCAGGGCATCGTCCGGGCAGAGGAAAGCGAGACGCCAACCGAAAAAGCGCTCGCGATAGATGCGCCCAAGGGTGCGATAGAGCGGGCGCAAATCCTCTTCGCCTCCAACCCGCTTGCCGTAAGGGGGATTACAGAGGAGCAGCCCCGAACCGGCGGGGGCCACGGCATCGGTCAGTTCTTCCCGGCGCAGATCGAGCAGGTCGACGACTCCGGCGCGGGCGGCATTGCGTCGCGCCGCTTCGAAACTGGCCGCATCCCGCTCGCCGCCACGCAGAATCGGGGTCGCCGGCAGCTCGGCCCGTCGCGCTTCACCGGTGAGAACCTCCCAGAGCCCCAGCCGGAAGCCGGGCCAGTCCATGCAGGCGAAGCGCCTTTCCAGTCCCGCCGCCCGCCGTCGGGCGAGCCAGGCGGCTTCGATGAGAAAAGTACCCGAGCCGCACATCGGATCGACCAGCGGCGTCGAGCCGTCCCAATCGAGTAACCGCAGAATCCCGGCGGCGAGGTTCTCCCGCAAGGGGGCCTGGGCGGTCTCACCGCGATAGCCCCGGCGGTGCAGCAGTTCCCCGGAGGAATCGATGGAGAGTTGACAGACATCCTCCTCGAAGCGGGCCAGAACCAGCTGTTCCGCGCCGCCGCGCGGCCCCGCCTCCCGGCCGAGGGCGCGGTCGGCGGCTTCGCCGAGGACAGCGGCGATGCGGTCGCTGTGATTGAGCCGCGAATGCCGACAGCTGACCCGGATTTGCAGACCGGCATCGGGACGGAGAAAACGGCCCCAGGGCAGGCGCGAGGCCTTGCGATAGAGGTCGGGGAAATCCCGGGCCTTGAAGCTGGCCAGGCGCACCAGGATCCGGCCGGCGACGCGGGAATGCAGGTTGGCCAGATAGATCTCCCGCAGGCCGCCGCTAAACTCCACTCCTCCCGCCACCGCTCGGGCGTCGCCGAGTCCGAGGGCGACCAGTTCGGCGGCGCAGACCTCTTCCAGCCCCGGCGGGGTAACGGCAAAAAGCTCTTCTTTAGTATTTTTCAAAAGGATCTCCTTAAACGACCGTTTTCAGCCGCCCCCCGAATTGTGGGTTAAGAAACGCGAGAGAATCTGCTACCATGAGCCGACGGTTCCAGGCCAAGGCCGTCAGATCCTATCCCATCCGAAGAGGAAGTCGCCACCATGAATTTCAATTCCAATTCCATCGATATCGACTGGAGCTACCTGCTCGACCGCGTGGAACATCTGATGGACCTCGGCGAGGAATACCTGACCCGCAAGCTGGCGGAATTCCAGTTCGATCCGGCCCTGCTCGAAAGCATCATCGCCTGGCGCTGGCAACAGGAGAACGGGAACGGCTATCTGCATCCCATCGTCCACCCCGATCTCCCCGACCACGCCGACCTGCTCGGCATCGACCCGGTCCTGATCCGCCTGCGCCAAAACACCCGCCAGTTCGTTCACCGCCTGCCGGCCAACAATGTGCTCCTCTGGGGCGCCCGGGGCACCGGCAAGTCCTCGGCGGTCAAGGGGTTGCTCGGCGAATTCGCCGGCGCCGGCCTGCGCCTGGTCGAAGTACGCAAGGAAGACCTCTTTCAGCTGTCGGCCATCACCGAACTGCTGCGCCCCCATCCGTACCGCTTCATTCTCTTCTGCGACGATCTTTCCTTCGACGAATCGGAAGTCGACTACCGCGAACTCAAAGCCCTGCTCGAAGGGGGGATCGAGGCGCGGCCGGAGAATCTGCTGATTTACGCCACCAGCAACCGCCGCCATCTGATGCCGGAACGACTGAGCGACAATACCGGCGGCGAGGAGATTCATCCCGAAGAGGCGATCGCCGAGAAGATCTCCCTTTCCGACCGCTTCGGCATCACCCTCGGCTTCTATCCGACCACCCAGGAGAGCTATCTGGAGATCGTCCGCCATCTGGCCAACGGACGGCAGTTGCCCCTCGGCGACGGCGAGCTCGCCGCCGAGGCCCTGGAATGGGCCATGCTGCGCGGCGCCCGCTCGGGGCGGGTGGCCCGCCAGTTCATCGACGACCTGACCGGCCGCCTGCTGCTGCGAGACCAACCCGGAATCCCGCAAGAAAACTGAAATCCCGGCAAATTAATATTTGGCCTGAGACCATTATCCCCCTATACTTCACAGGGAATCGATTCATTCGGGAGGTCCCCATGAAAGCCCTCTGGCTGCCGGCGCTGGTTCTCCTCCTGCTGGCCCCTTTCTCCTCGCAGGCCCGCTGGATCAAAGACAAAATTCTTTATACGGTCGCCGACGCCGGCGACGTGGAGTTCAGTCATTACCGACATCTGGAGATTTTGGGCAACAACTGCCCGAGTTGCCACAACGACCTTTTTCATATCGTCACGACCAAAAACCCCGAAGCGACCATGAAGGCCATGGAAGAAGGCAAATCCTGCGGCGCCTGCCACAACGGCACCAAGGCCTTTACCGTCGCCGACAACTGCGACGCCTGCCATGCCCAATAAACCCGAACCGGCGGTTCCTCTCATGGCTCCCCCGGTATCGGATCCGCCGGATCGAAACGCATGTCCTACTTAAAATATTTCAAATCGGGGCAGAAAATTCTGCTCGCCGCCCCACCCGGCGACGGCGCCATCAGCCGCACCGAAACCCTGACCACCTACCTGCAGGAATTGGGCAAGGGGCATTTCGATCTGCTCCTGCCCTATGGCGGCCACGAAGAAGAGAGCTATCCCTTCGCCGACGACATGCCCCTCACCCTCACCTCGGAAGCCTTCGGACTCGGGCTCAAGTTGAGCTGCCGTTTCGCCGCGCGCCGCGACAAGGACGTCATCCGCGTTCAGCTGGGGGACGACCTGCAGGTCTTCCAGCGCCGGGGCTCCCCCCGCGTCGACCTCCAAGCCGGGCTGCGCTACACCAAGGGGCGCGGTACCCTGCGCACTTTCCGCGACCAGTGGGAAAAGAACATCCGCATCCTCCACGGCGGCGGCGACCTGAGCAAGCTCGGCACCTTCCCGCGCCGGGCGATCAATCTCGGCAGCGGCGGCGTGCGTTTCGACATGAAGGGCCCGGTGGAGGTCGCCGACCTCTGTCTGGTGCTGATCGACTACGGCCAGGGCCCGCCCATCTGCTCCCTGGCGGAAGTGGTCTGGACCAAACCGACGGAAAGCCCGGAACGCTTCAGCAGCGGCATGCGCTTCGTTTCCCTCCTCGACGCCGACCTGAAGCGCCTGGAAAACCTCATCCGCGAACGGCAGAAAAATCCTCTGGCCAAAGAAGAGCTGGAGGTCTAATCCCCCTTCCCAACCTCCGGCACCCACCTTCCCGGGGCGAAACCGGGCTGGGGAACCAGTCCCGGCAAGACCCCGCCCCGCTCCAGCCAGTGACGAAATTCGGCGCGGGGGATCTCCACCGCCCCCAACGACAAGAGATGGGGATTGGGCAACTGGCAGTCGATCAGCGGCCAACCCGCTTTCGCCAGGCACCGGGCCAAGACCGCCAGCGCCGTCTTGGAGGCATCCGGCGCCCGATGAAACATCGACTCCCCAAAGAAGCAGCGCCCCAGCACCACTCCGTACAGCCCCCCCACCAGCTCATCCCCCCGCCAGCATTCCAGCGAATGGGCGTAACCCAGGCGATGCAGACGCAGATAGGCTTGGCGCATTTCGTCGGTGATCCAGGTCCCCGGTTGCCCCTGTCGACTCTCCGCGCAACCGTCCACGACCGCCGCGAAGTCCTCGTCGCAGGAGACGCGAAAACGTCCCTGGCGCAGGCACTTGGCGAGGCTGCGGGAAATGCGGATACGCTCGGGGAAGATGACGCAACGGGGATCGGGGGACCACCAGAGGGGCGGCTCGTCGTCGCTGAACCAAGGGAAGATGCCCAGGGAATAGGCCAGGAGCAGGCGGCGGGGGGAGAGATCGCCGCCGACGGCGAGCAGCCCGCCGGGCTCGGCCAGCTCCGGCGACGGGAAGAGAAGCTGTTCGGAAAGACGGTAAACCGGCACGGTCAGCGCTCCCGCACTGGAAGCGCCGACCGACCGACGGCTAAAATCATCAGCAGGGACCGTAGGCGAAGGTCAGCTCGCCGGCGCGCAGACCGATGCGCACCTCGCCGCCGTCGCTGAGACGGCCGAAAAGGAGCTCGCCGGCGAGGACGTCGCTGATCGCCGTCTGGATCAGCCGCGCCAGAGGGCGTGCCCCGTAGACCGGGTCGTAGCCCTTGCGCGCCAGATGGGCGCGGGCGGCGGCGGAAATCTTCAGGGTGACGGCCGAGTCGGCCAGACGACCGCGCAGCTCGTCGAGGAACTTGTCGACGATGCGGAGGATGATCGCCTCATCCAGCGCCCGGAAGGGAATGATGGCATCGAGCCGGTTGCGGAACTCCGGGGAAAAGGTTTTGTCCACCGCCTGCTTGAAGCCGCTTCGTTCGGGAGTGCCGAAGCCGATGGGGTTGGCGCTCATCTCCCGCGCCCCGGCGTTGCTGGTCATGATCAGCACGACGTTGCGGAAGTCGGCCTTCTTGCCGTTGTTGTCGGTGAGGGTGCCGTGATCCATGACCTGCAACAGGATGCTGAAGAGATCGGGATGGGCCTTTTCGATCTCGTCGAGGAGGAGCACGGCGTAGGGGGTCTTCACCACCGCGTCGGTCAGCAGCCCGCCCTGATCGAAGCCGACGTAGCCGGGCGGCGCGCCGATGAGCCGCGCCACCGAATGTTTTTCCATGTACTCGCTCATGTCGAAGCGGATGAACTCCACCCCCAGCTGCGCCGCCAGTTGCCGGGCGACCTCGGTCTTGCCGACCCCGGTGGGACCGGTGAAGAGGAAGGAGCCGACCGGCTTCTCGGGATGACCGAGTCCGGCCCGGGAGCGGAGAATCGCCTGACAGAGGGCATCCACCGCCGGGTCCTGGCCGAAGACCTGACGCTTGAGGTCCCGCGCCAGATGACGCAAGCGCTTGCGGTCGGAGCTGGAAACGCTGCGCGCCGGGATGCGCGCCATCGAGGCCACCACCGCCTCGATATCGGCGACCTCGACGACGGCGCCGGCGCGCTGGTTGATGCGGAAGACGGCGCCGACCTCGTCGATGACGTCGATGGCCTTGTCCGGCAGCTGGCGGAAATTGATGTGCCGGGCCGAGAGCTCGGCCGCCGCCCGCAGGGCGTCCTCGGTGTAGACGACGCCGTGGTGCTCTTCGTAGTAGCTCTTCAGGCCGCGCAGGATAGCGACCGTATCCTCGACGCTCGGCTCGACGATGTCGATCTTCTGGAAACGCCGGGAGAGGGCGCGATCCTTGTCGAAGAGATTCTTGTATTCCTCGAAGGTGGTCGAGCCGATGCAGCGCAGCTCGCCGGTGGCCAGCACCGGCTTGAGGATGTTGGAGGCATCGAGGGAGCCGCCGCTGGTCGCCCCGGCGCCGACGATGGTATGGATTTCGTCGATGAAGAGAATCGCCTCGGGTTTCTTGCGCAGGGCGGCCATGACCGCCTTGAGCCGCTCCTCGAAATCGCCGCGAAACTTGGTGCCGGCCAGCAGCGCGCCGAGATCGAGGGTATAGATCTCGTTCCCCTTGAGCAGATCGGGGACCTCCCCCCGTTCCAGGAGCAGGGCCAGACCTTCGGCGATGGCGGTCTTGCCGACCCCGGGATCGCCGACATAGAGGGGATTGTTCTTGCGCCGCCGACAGAGCACCTGGATGGTGCGGGTCAGCTCCCGGTCGCGGCCGATGAGGGGATCGATCTTCCCTTCCCGGGCGCGCTGCACCAGGTTGACGGTGTAGAGTTCCAGGGGATCGCGGGAGGGCGCCCCCTTGGCAGGACTCGGCGCGCCTTCCTTGGTCTTGCCGGGCGCGGCGCCGTCCGAACTCGCCGTTTCGCGGGGCACCTTGGAAACCCCATGGGAGATGAAGTTGAGAACGTCGAGACGGCGGATGCCCTGGGCTTCGAGGAAGTGGGCGGCGTGGGAATTTTTTTCTTCGAGCATCGCCGCCAGCAGATCGCCGAGGCCGACATCCTTCTTGCCCGCCGCGTGCATGTGCACCACGGTGCGCTGCAAGACCCGCTGCAAACCGACGGTCTGTTCGGGCACGAAATCGTCGCTGACGGGAACCGCCTCCAGTTGCTTGTCGAAAAATTCCTCGAGAACGCTTCGCAGCCCCTGGATATCCCCGCCGCAGCTGACCAGCACCTCCTGCCCCTTGTCCTCGAAGAGGATGGCGTAGAGCACATGCTCGGTCGTCAGGTATTCGTGGCGGCGACGTTGGGCTTCCCGTACCGCCAGGGAAAAAGCGATCTGTACATCCTGATTGAACATGCGTTACATCCTTTTTGCCGTCCCGCCCGCGGGCGGTGAACTACGAAAAGCACAAAAACGGTCAGGCCGGTTCCATGCTGCAGCGCAGCGGGAATCCCTCGCTTCGTGCCCGGGCATGCACCCGGTCGATCTTGGTTTCGGCGATCTCCGCCGGAAAGATGCCGCAGATGCCCATCCCTTTGAAATGGATATTGAGCATGATCTGGTTGGCCTCGGTCGGCGGCTTGTGAAAGATTTTCTCCAGCATCTCCACCACGAACTCCATGCTGGTGAAATCGTCGTTATGCATGATCACCCGAAAGAGCGGGGGAGAACCCGTCTTGGCACGGCTTTCCTCCGCCGCCCGGGTTCCCCCCGCTGGTACTTGCTCGGTCACAGATGAAGGCTCCGTTCTTGAATCGCGATGAACTGATTTCGATCCTAGCACAAGTGCCGCGCCACCGCCAACGTCCGACTGCGGCTCAAGCGCCGATCCCCTCAGGGCGTGATGCCGGCGAGGAAATCAAGCAGCGCGCCGTTGAAGGCCGCCGGCTCCTCCATATTGACCATGTGCCCGGCCCCGCCGATCAGGCGCAGAACGGCGCCGGGCAGAGCCTCGGCCAACGCCGCCGATTTATCTGGTGGAATAGCCTTGTCTTCGAGGGCGCCGATAACCAGGGCGGGCAGTTTCAGCTGCGGCAACAGCGCCAGGGAATCGCCGCGGTCGCGGATCGCTTGCAGGCCGAGGACCAACCCGGCGGGAGCGGTCGCCTCGATCCAGGCGCGCGCCTCCGCAAGAAACTCCGGTCGGTGCGCCGCCGTCTCCGGCGCGAAAAGGAGCGGGATGAAGGCGCTCGGCACGGCGCCGGGGTTACCCTTTTCGATCTCCGCGATGAGATGGTTGCGCTTGCCCCGGGCCGTCTCGTCGTCGGCGTCGGCGCGGGTGACGATGAAGCAGGCAGCGGACAGGCGCCGGGGATGCCGGGCGAGGAGATTGAGCAGCAAGTAACCGCCCATGGACATCCCCCCGACCACCGCCCGTTCGATGCCGAGATGATCGAGGAGAGCCGCCAGATCGTCGGCCAAAAGATCCGTCGAACCGGGCACCGTTCCCGCCTCGCTGTCGCCGAAGCCGCGCAGATCGGGGAGAATCACCCGATACCCGGCGGCGACCAGGGCCTCGGCTTGCGGGCGCCACATCTTCCGGCAGAGGGGGAAACCGTGAATGAGCATGACCGGCAGCCCCTGCCCCAGGTCGTCGTAAGCCAGGCGAATGCCGTTGATTTGTGCGTGCATGATAATCTCCTTGGTGGATGCCGAACCGGACAAGTCTCAGGTTCGGCAAAATTCAAAAATACGATAAAGGCCGATCGCAACCGGCGCATACACCCTTTTCAAAAGGGGGCGGTTAGGCCTCTTGGCTGAAACCCGCTTAAAAAACGGAACCTCCGCCGGGGATTTCGTCCCACACCGGTCTTTTTGCCAGGAAGTGTTCCTTGAGTCGGGGGTTTTCCAGCAGTTGCTGCACGCCAACGGTCAACTGCCCGCTGCGGGAATCGAACCAGGACTCTTCGAGGGCATTCCCCAGACCGATGAAGGTCGCCTCCATCAGATCTTTCTGGGTCAAGTGCATGAGCACCGGCCGCGCCGCGCCGGGCCAGGGCTCGTCGAGCACTTCCCGGCAACGCTCCGCGTCCGTCGAGGTCACCGACCGGCAGATCAGGGGGCGCACCGGATAGATGGCGCAGGCCCCCTGCTCGTCGAGAAAAGCGCAAAACTCGCGCAGGGCCAGGCGCGCCTCGTCGTCGAGTCCGGCGACCCGGCGACAGAGCTGGTCGAGGCGCCGGACCAGCGTGCGCAACCGATCGGGCGGCCAGGATTCTAGCACATAATCGACGATGGCCACCACCTCGGGAAAAAGAACGGCGACATTGAGCATGCAGCAGGTTCCGCAACCGGCCCGACAGGCGAGTTCTCCGTCATCGCTCAGATGTTCGGCCAGTTCGCTCTCGGCCGTCGCGACGATCTCCCCCATCAATCCCTTGAGATCGAGCTCTCCGGCCGGAACAGAAAGGCGTTCCATGACCATCTCCTGAATCTTCTCCCGGTATCGCCGCACATCAAAATCCGCCGTCATAGCGCCTCCTGGTGAGCACACTTAAAACAAAAACCGTTTTAATAATGATAGCGGCAGGCTGCGGTCTGACAACCATGGCGACGCGTCTTTTTCCTTTTACACTCCGGGGATTTCGCGCGAAATAATACCTGCAGATTGTGCTTGCCAAACGGGGATGGTTTTGGCAATATCTTAAACCTCGCTAATCACAAATCCCACCAACCCCCTTCCCCCGAGGTGGCTCCATGGAACTCACAATTGATTACGAGTGCCCCCAGTGCAAATCCAGCTCCCACCAACGCCTTGCCGACATCTCTCCCGGCAAGATCCGCAAATGCGCCCGCTGCGGCAGCCCCCTGGTGCTGACCATCGAGGGTCTGCGCGGCTTCGAACGAGCGTTGCATGCCTATTGCCATCCCTGACCGCCAGCGCCATCCACCGCTTCGACATATTCGGGCCTGCCTCGGGCAGGCCCGTCGTTTTATCCCCTTTGCCCTCCTGACGTTTCTCGCCTTTTCGTTGCCGGCGACGGCGACGTCACCCCGCTCCGAGCAACCCTCCCTCGACGAACGTCTCGGCCGGATGCTCATGGTCGGCTTTCGCGGCACGAAGGTCGCCGACGATCATTTCATCCTCCGCGACCTTCGTCAGCATCACCTCGGCGGCGTCATCCTCTTCGATTACGATCTCGCAAGCCGCGCCTATGGCCGCAACATCGCCGCGCCGGAGCAGTTGCGCGCGCTGACCGACCGCCTGCGCCGGGAGGCGCGCCGGCCCCTGCTCATCGCCATCGACCAGGAAGGCGGGCGGGTCAACCGCCTCTCCCCTCGTTACGGTTTTCCCGCGACCCTCTCCCATGAAGAACTGGGGCGGATCGACGATCCGGCGGAGACGACCCGCCGCGCCGCCGCCCAGGCCCGCACCCTGAGGGAGGCCGGAATCAATTTCAATCTGGCGCCGGTGGTCGACCTGCGGGTCACTCCCGACAACCCGGTGATCGCCCGCTACGGCCGCGCCTTCGCCGCCGATCCCGGCAAGGTCACGGCCCAGGCTCGGGCCTATATCGCCGGGCACCGGCAAGAAGGAATACTCACCTGCCTCAAGCACTTCCCCGGCCACGGCAGCTCCAGCGCCGACTCCCACCTCGGCTTCACCGACGTCAGCGCCGGCTGGCGCAAGAACGAGCTCATCCCCTACCGGGAACTCATCGCCGCCGGCATGGCCGACGCGGTGATGACCGCCCACGTCTTCAACGCCCGACTCGACAAGGATCTCCCCGCCACCCTCTCTCCCGCCGTGATCGACGGCCTGCTGCGCAAGGGACTCGGCTTTTCCGGGCCGGTCCTCTCCGACGACCTGCAGATGGCCGCCATCAGCGCCCGGCACAGCCTGCCCGAGGCGGTCGAAAAGGCGGTGCTGGCCGGGGTCGATATCCTCGTTTTCGGCAACAACCTCGCCTACGACGAAGAGATCGTCCCCCGCGTCCTCGGCATCCTCCGCGACCTGCTCCGGCGCGGAGTGATCGACGAGGCCCGTATCGACGCCTCCTGGCGCCGCATCCAACAGCTCGAAGGCGCCCTCCCCGCCGGTGACGGCGATCCCCCTTGACAAGCCCGCTCCCCTGGGAAAGGATGGATTTCATCCCCTTTCCCAGGAGCCTCCATGCGCCCCAACCTGACCCTCATCGGCATGCCCGGCGCCGGCAAGAGCACCGTCGGCGTCATTCTCGCCAAAGAGCTTGCCTTCGGCTTCGTCGACACCGACATCCTCATCCAGATCAACCGGCAGAAATCCCTGCAACGGATTCTCGACGAAAGCGGCCATCTCGCGCTGCGGCGCATCGAGGAAGAAGAAATCCTCAAGCTCAACATCGAACGCCAG
>CALJLX010000128.1 GCA_937982495.1 uncultured Desulfuromonas sp. | reverse complement strand
TCTTCGGGAATGCCGGCGGCTTCCGCCCGCGCCATCCCCGCCCGCAGATATTCGAGAACTTCCCCGACCAGATCGCCGTACTCGGTGTCGGCCTGCATGGTCGCGGCCGCTCCCCGGGTATGCATGAGAAAGAGACCGGCACCGGCATCGGCGACGACCGCGGCCATGGTCGGGTCGAAATGCAACCCGCTGACGTCGTTGATGAAATGGGCACCGGCGGCCAATGCGGCGCGGGCCACGGCGCTTTTGCTGGTATCGACCGAAATCGGGCAGGACGTCTCTCGGCCAAGAGCCTCGACCACCGGAACGACCCGATCGATTTCCTCCTGCGGGGAAATCTCCGGGGCTCCGGGGCGGGTGCTCTCCCCCCCGACATCGATCAGGTCGACCCCTTCCCCTTCCATCTGCCGCGCCCGCTCCAGGGCAGAGGGGAGGGAAAGGTAGCGGCCACCGTCGGAGAAGGAGTCGGGAGTGACGTTGAGAATCCCCATGATCCGCGGCCGATCCAGTTCCAGCCGGAGCCCCCGACCGCACAGGAAGGTCGGCGGATGCTCCAGCCGCTCGAGCAGGGCACGGATCCTTGCCGCCTGCTCGCGCAGGCCAAAAGGCTGCCGGCCGAGACGCTCGACCAGCAGCCGGAACTGCTTGAGGGAGCCGATCAACAAGACATCGGTCGTGGGAAGCGAACAGGCGACGCTCCCCCGGGCCACGGCCGCATCGCCACCCAGGGAAAGCATTTCTTGCTTGAGGATGTTCGCGGCGGGGCAGGAAATAGCGTGAAGCTTAATCAGTCGCCCCACCATTTTCGGCGCCATGCGGGCGATGCCCGCCGGATCGGCACCGATTCGAAGCAGCTCGGAACGGGCCTCGGCCTCATCCGTAACCCGCAGCAGGCGCGGCGGAACCGGCATCAGGCAACCGTTTCGGGAGTAACAGCCTCGGTCGAGGAGCCGAATACCAGGGCGCGAATCTCCGCGCCATCGAGATTTTCCTTTTCCAGCAGCGCTTCCGCCACGGTCACCAGGGCGGCTTTCTGCTCCTGCAGGATCAGGCGGGTGCGCTCGTAGTTGTCCTTGACGATGCGCTTGATCTCCTCGTCGATTTCGACAGCGGTGGCCTCGCTGTAATTCTTCATGTGCCCCATGTCGCGCCCAAGGAAAACCTCGCCTTCCTTCTCGCCGAAAGCCAGGGGTCCGAGCTTCTCGCTCATGCCCCATTCGCAGACCATTTTGCGAGCGATGGCGGTGGCCCGCTCGATGTCGTTGCTCGCGCCGCTGGTGATGCTGGAAAAGATGATTTCCTCGGCGACCCGGCCGCCCAGCAGGGTACAGATGCGGATATGCAGACCATCCCGGGTTTCGTTGTACTTTTCCTGCTCCGGCAGATACATGGTGACTCCCATGGCGCGGCCGCGGGGGATGATCGACACCTTGTGCACCGGATCGGCCCCGGGGATGAAGAGCGCGACCAGGGCGTGCCCGGCCTCGTGGTAGGCGGTCACCTTCTTCTCCTCCTCGGTGATGACCATGGAACGCCGCTCGGCACCCATCATCACCTTGTCCTTGGCCGCCTCCAGATCGTCCATATTGACCTGGGCCTTATTGGCGCGAGCGGCCAACAGCGCCGCCTCGTTGATCAGGTTGGCGAGGTCGGCGCCGGAAAAACCGGGCGTGCCCTTGGCCACGACTTCCATATCGACATCGGCATCCAACGGAATTTTGCGGGCATGGACGTTGAGGATCTTCAGCCGCCCCTTGACGTCGGGACGGGGCACCACCACCTGTCGGTCGAAACGGCCGGGCCGCAAAAGCGCCGGGTCGAGGACATCGGGACGGTTGGTGGCGGCGATCAGGATCACCCCCTCGTTCGACTCGAAACCGTCCATCTCCACCAGCAGCTGATTGAGGGTCTGCTCCCGCTCGTCATGGCCGCCGCCGAGGCCGGCGCCGCGATGGCGGCCGAC
>CALJLX010000127.1 GCA_937982495.1 uncultured Desulfuromonas sp. | reverse complement strand
CCATCCTCGCCGAGAGCGCCCGCTACGACGCCTCCTGTTCGTCGAGCGGCAGCGACCGTCGGCATTCCGGCGCTCTCGGCCATGCCCTGCCGGCGGGCTGTTGTCACAGCTGGTCGGCGGACGGCCGCTGTATTTCCCTGCTGAAAATCCTCCTCTCCAACGCCTGCATCTACGACTGCGTCTATTGCGTCAACCGCCGGAGCAACGACCTCCCCCGCGCCACCCTCAGCGCCGCCGAGGTCGCGGAGCTGACCATCAACTTCTACAAACGTAACTACATCGAGGGGCTCTTTCTCAGCAGCGGCGTCTGGCGCAGTCCCGACGAGACCATGGCGCGGATGCTGGAGACGGTGCGGCTGTTGCGGGAGGAGCACCGCTTCGGCGGCTATATCCACCTCAAGGTCGTCCCCGGCGCCGATCCCGCTCTGGTGGAAGCGGCGGGGCGTTACGCCGACCGCCTCAGCGTCAACATCGAACTCCCCAGCGAAGCGAGCCTGAAGCAGCTGGCGCCGGAGAAGGGGCGAAACGCCATTCTCGCCCCGATGGGACAAATGCGCGAGCTGATCGGCGAATCCCGCGCCGAGCGCAAAAAGAGCCGCAAGGCGCCGCTCTTCGCTCCGGCCGGGCAGAGTACCCAACTGATCGTCGGCGCCAGCCCCGAGAGCGATTTCCAGGTACTGCGCCTGGCCGAATCCCTCTATCAACGGATGGAGCTTAAGCGCGTTTATTACTCGGCTTTCGTCCCGGTGAGCGCCGACAACCGCCTGCCGGCCCTGGTCGAGCCGCCGCTGTTGCGGGAGCACCGGCTTTATCAGGCCGACTGGCTGCTGCGCTTCTACGGCTTCGCCGCCGCCGAACTCCTCGACGAGAAAGAGGCCCACTTCGACCTGCAACTCGACCCCAAGGCCTGCTGGGCCCTGCGCCACCGGGAGTTCTTTCCGGTGGAGGTGAACCGGGCCGATTACTCGACGCTGCTGCGGGTGCCGGGGATCGGCGTGCGCTCGGCGCAGCGCATCGTCCGGGCGCGGCGGGTCGGCCCTCTGGATTTCGACGGCCTGAAGAAACTCGGCGTCGTCCTCAAGCGCGCCCGCTATTTCGTCACCGCCAAAGGCCGCTATCTGGGGGAGACGGATGTCCAAGCCCCGGATCTCAAACAGCGCCTGCTCGCCCCGCCGGAGCCGGCGCGCCCCGGGGCGGTGCAGCTCGACCTTTTTTCGGCGATCAGCGGCGAACTCTGATGATCTATCGGTACGACGGCAGCTACGCCGGCTTGTTGACGGTCCTCCAGCGCCTCTTCGCCCGCCGCGAAGCGCCAGACGCCATCGAGTGCCGCGAGCCGGAGCAGGCGGCACTTTTCGCCGAAATTTTCCTGTCGGAGACCGATCCGGAACTGGCCGCCCGCCTGAACACCGCCATTCTCCAACATCTCGGTCCGGAAACCGCCGCCAATCTGCGCGACGCCTTTCTTTCCGGCCAGCCCGGCATCGAGATGGCCCTCTACCGTTACCTCAAGCTCGGCTGGCGGGTGCGCCGGGAACTCGACCGTCACCTCACCGACCCGACCGTCGCCGTCGTCCAGCGCGCCGCCCAGCGCACCCGCCACGAGGCCCACCGTTTCAAGGGGCTGCTGCGCTTCCGCGAGACCGAAGACGGCCTGCTCTACGCTCCTTTTCGTCCCGACGCCGACATCCTTGCCAGTCTTGCCGGCCATTTCGCCATCCGCCTCGGCGACCGCCGCTGGCTGATCCACGATGTCCGCCGCGATCTCGGCGCCCTCTACGACGGCCGCCGGTGGGCCATCGGCGCCCTGACCCTGGAGAAGGTGCCGACCTTCAGCGCCGAGGAAGACGAGTGGCAAGAGCTCTGGCGCACCTTTTTCGACCATATCGCCATCCCCGAACGGACCAATGCCCGCCTGCAAAAACACTTCATGCCGATGAAATACTGGGAATTTCTGGTGGAGAAGAATTAATCGAGCAGCCATTGACGGCGTGCGTAAAACTCCGGTATAAAGAGAGCTAGTCTTTCATGAGGAGCCGGATTTGGCCCACATTCCCTTCCATCGCGTTCTCGCCGCCATCCTGCTGCTCGGCTACCTGCTCTGCGGCAACGGCTTGGCGCGCGCTTTCGTCTGGTGCCTGGACGAAGCGGGACACAGCCATGTGGAAGTGAATCCGGCCGGAAACTGCCAGGTTTCCTGCGACTCACCCGAGGACCAACCCTCTTTGCCCGAGCCAGGCTGGTATGCCGCCCCCCTGGAGAAGGACTGCCGGGATGTCTCCCTGCTCGCCGGTCAGGCCAAGAATGTCCGCGACCTCAAGCTTCTTCCCCCGGACTGCGCCCCCCTGCCCCTGGTCCTTCCGCCGACCCTGCGGAACCTGGCCGAGCGCGCGCCGCAACCCCTCCACCCCCCGGAGCTGACCCAGCCTCCGCCTACGACCACCGCTCTTTCGGCCCTCAAAACCGTCGTCCTGCTGAACTAACCCGACCTCCGGAAATCCTGTGGAATCCGTGGCCCCGCCTTGCGCGGAGTCGTCGTCATTTCCTGTTACCGGAGTCGTATCCATGTCCCGCACCCTGCGCACCTGTCTCGGGGCGATCCTCGCGTTCGCCCTGCATAGTCCGGCCCTGGCCGGAGATTTTTCCGCCGCGCCCGTCGTCGCCCCCCTGACCCTCGACCGCGCCCTGGCCCTGGCCGAGGCCCGCCACCCCGAGTTGACCGCCGCGCAAGAAGAGATTCTTGCCCGGGAAGCGGAACTGGGGCAAGCGGCCCTGCGCCCCAATCCGACCCTCGAACTGGAACTGGAGAACTTCGCCGGCGGCGGGGAATTCTCCGGCGTCGACGGAGTCGAAACGACCCTGCTTCTGACCCAACCCATCGAACTGGGGGATAAGCGCGAACGCCGTCGGCAAAGCGCCGAAATCGCCCTGGAACGAACCCGCGCCGAGCAAGACATCGCCCGAGCGGCTCTGGCGGCCCGTACCGCCGACCGCTTTCTGGCGGTCCTGGCCGCCCAGAAGCGGCTGCTTCTGACCCAAAGCCAGGTCGATCTCGCCCGCCGCTCCCTGGCCGCCGTGGAAGACCGGGTCGCGGCCGGACAGGCGCCGGCCACGGAAATCCACCGCGCGCGCCTGACCGTTATCGAACTGGAACTGGAGATCGGCCGGGGAGAAGGGGAACTGGCCGCGGCGCGGCAGGAACTGGCCGGGTTGCTGGACGTAGGTGCAGACGCCTGCGTCGTTGCCGGCGAGCTTTCCCCCCTGCCCGCCCCCCCCCTTCTGGAGGAGTTGGCAGCCGGACTGACCGAAAGCCCCGGGCAGCGACGGCAACAACTGCTGATCGAGGAGCGGCGGCGGGAGCTGGCCCTGGAGGAAGCGCTGGGCAAACCCGATCTCGATCTCAGTCTGGGCGGGCGTTACTTCAACGAGGGCAACGACGCCGCGCTGATCGCCGGATTCTCCCTGCCTCTGCCTCTTTTCGACCGCAACCAGGGCAAGATCGCCGCCGCCGGACACCGCCGCAACCAGGCCCAAGCCGAAGCGGAAAGCAGCTTACAAGCCGCGCGGGCCGCCCTGGCCCGGGCCTGGCACCAGGCCGAGAACGCCCGAAAGCGCACGGAAATTCTCGACGAACAACTCGTGCCGACCGCCGAATCCGCCTTCGCCGCCGCCGAATACGGCTACCGAGCGGGAAAATTCCCCCTCTTCGACGTCCTCGACGCCCAGCGGACCCTCATCGACCTGCGTCAGCGCCGTCTCGCGGCCCTGATCGACGACCGACAGGCGCGCATCGAAATCGAACGGCTGCTCGGCCGTCCCCTCACCGCCCCGACCGCCAAGGAGAACGATCCGTCATGATTGACCATAAATTCAGCCGTTTCATCCTTCCGTCCCTGACCCTCGGCGCCCTGGTTCTGGGCTTTGCCCTCTATCCCGCGGACGGCGAAACCAAGCCGGAAAACCCGGCCGCAAGCCATGATCGTCACGGGGAAGGACAGGGCACGGAAGATCCCTGCGCCGGTCACGACCACGGTCCCAGGACCGCAGGCTTCAAAGCCCTTGCCGCCGAGCACGGCGAAAAAGATGAATCCCCTGAACATGCCGAGGTCGACGACCATGCCGGACACGACCATGGGACTAGCTCCGAAGCCCCGGAAGGCGACTGCCCGGAACACGGCATCCCCGAGGCC
This sequence comes from uncultured Desulfuromonas sp., assembly GCA_937982495.1. Classification (GTDB taxonomy): domain Bacteria; phylum Desulfobacterota; class Desulfuromonadia; order Desulfuromonadales; family Trichloromonadaceae; genus Trichloromonas. The sequence continues at coordinate 6,987 of CALJLX010000127.1, read as the reverse complement.
GAGGACGCCCTCTGCCAGCCCCAGCTCATGGCCGGATTGCAACCGGGGCAGGGGCTGAAGGTCCGCCTGGCGACGGCGGACGCCGCCACGCGCATCGGACTGCGGATCGAAGCGCCCGCCGCCGGCGCCGAAAGCGGAGCGCCCCTGCACGGCCGGGTGATCTTCAACCGCGACCGTCTCGCCCGCCTCGCGGCGCCCCTGGCCGGGGTGGTGAAGAGCGTCTCCGGCGAACTGGGGCAACAGGTGAAAGCCGGGCAATCCCTGGCGGAAATCGCCGCCCCGGAAATCGCCGGGCTGCGCGCCGCCCTGCAGACCGCCGAAAGCCGCGCGGCCCTGGCCGACAGTACCGTCGAGCGGGAAGCGGACCTCTTCGCCCGGGGCATCAGCTCCCGGCAGGAACTGCAACAGGCCGAGGCGGAACGGGAGCAGGCACGCAGCGCCGTCGCCCAGGCCCGGCGGCAACTGGCCGACTACGGCCTCGGCGCGGGGGGCGCCACCCTGCCGATCCGCGCCCCCTTCGCCGGCACGGTGGTGGAGCGCGTCGCCGTCGTCGGCGAAACAGTCGCTCCCGGCCCATCTCTCTTCACCGTCGCCGATCTGCGCACCCTGTGGCTGGAGCTTTCGGCTCCGGAACAGCTGCTGCTCGATCTGACCCCCGGCAAGACCCTCGCCGTCAGCTTCCCCGGCCTCCCCGGGCGGAGCTTTGCCGCGCGCATTTTCTGGGTCGATCCGGCCCTCGACGAAAAAACCCGCATGCTCAAGGCCCTGGCGGAAATCGACAACGCCGACGGCCTGCTGAAAAGCGGACTCTTCGGCGACGCCCGCTTCACCGACGACGACGCCACCACCGCACTGACCGTGCCGGCCGACGCCTTGCAGATCGTCGACGGCGCGAGCTATCTCTTCGTCTCCCTGGAACCGGATCTTTTCGAACTGCGCCGGGTCGAAGCCGGACGGGCGGAAAGCGGCCGGATCGCCATCGTCGCGGGCCTGACGGCCGAAGAGCAGGTGGTCAGCGGCCAGGGCTTCGCCCTCAAGTCGGAGCTGCTCAAGTCGCGGCTCGGCGCCTCCTGCGCCGACCACTGACGGCTAAGCAAAAATTCAATTTTTACGGAGATATTTCCGATGCTTGAACGTCTGATCGACCTATCCCTGAACAACCGCCTGCTGACGGTGTTGCTCTTCGCCGTGGCGCTGGCGACGGGGGGCTGGGCGCTGTCCCGGCTGCCCATCGATGCCTTTCCCGACACCACCCCGGTGCAGGTGCAGATCAACACCATCGCCCCCAACCTCGGCCCCGAGGAGATCGAGAAGCAGCTGACGTTGCCGGTGGAACTCGCCGTTTCCGGCCTGCCGGGGCTGGAGAGTGTCCGTTCCGTTTCCAAATTCGGCCTCTCCCAGGTGGTGGCGACCTTTTCCGACGCCATGCCGATCTACGATTCGCGCCAGCTGATCATGGAACGGCTGGCGAGCGTCGAACTCCCTGAAGGGATCGCGCCGCCGGAGTTGGGACCGATCTCCACCGGTCTCGGCGAGGTCTTCCACTATGTGCTGCGCTCCGATGACCCCAACCGCACCCTCGACGAGCTGCGGGTACTCCACGACTGGGTGGTCAAGCCCGAACTGCGCAAGGCCGCCGGGGTCGCCGAGGTCAACTCCTGGGGGGGGCTGGAGCGGCAGTATCACGTCATCGTCGCCCCCGAGTCCCTGATCAAGTACGGCCTGACCTTCGACGACATCTTCACCGCCCTGCGGGAAAACAACGCCAACGTCGGCGGCGGCCAGGTCACCTTCGGCGGCCAGACCCTCCTCGTCCACGGCCTCGGCCGGGTCGCGACCCCGGGGGAGATCGGCAACATCGTCATCGCCGCCTACCAGGGGACGCCGGTGCGCATCGGCGACGTCGCCGAGGTGCGCATCGGCCACGAGCTGCGGCGCGGCGCCGTCTCCGCCCAGGGCCAGGGCGAGGTGGTGATGGGCCTCGGCTTCATGCTCATGGGCGAAAACAGCCGGGTGGTGACCACCGCCCTCAAGGAGCGCCTGGAGGCGGTGCGCCCGGCGCTGCCGGCGGACGTCATCCTCGAGCCGGTCTACGATCGCACCGAACTGGTCGAGCAGGTCATCGATACGGTCAAGCACAACCTCATCGCCGGGGCGCTGCTGGTCATCGCCGTCCTCTTCCTGCTCCTCGGCAACCTGCGCGCCGGGCTGATCGTCGCCGCCGCCATCCCCATGGCGGTGCTCTTCGCCGTCCTCGGCATGCACGAAATGGCCATCGCCGCCAGTCTCCTCTCCCTGGGCGCCATCGACTTCGGCATCCTCGTCGACGGCTCGGTGGTCATGACCGAGGCCAACCTGCGCCGCCTCACCCAGCGCCAGCTGGAGCTGGGCCGACCACTGACCGGGCCCGAACGGCTGGCCTCCATCGCCGCATCGAGTAAGGAGGTGGTGCGCCCCATCGTCTTCGGCATGGGCATCATCATCCTGGTCTTCATCCCCGTCCTCACCCTGCAAGGCGTCGAGGGGAAGATGTTCAAGCCGATGGCCTGGACCTTCATCTTCGCCATGGCCGGCGCCCTGCTGGTGGCGATCTTCCTCAACCCGATCCTCTCCTGGCGCTTTCTGCCGAAAACCGCCAAGACTCAGGAGTCGGTCCTCAATCGCGGCCTGAAAAACCTCTACCTGCGGCTGTTGCAACCGGCGCTGCGCCATCGTCTGCTGCTGCTCGCCCTAGTGGCGGTACTGCTGGCCGGCACCGTCGGCCTCAGCCTGCGCCTCGGCGGGGAGTTTCTGCCGCGCATGAGCGAGGGCTCGCTGGTGGCGAGCGTGGTGCGTCTGGCCGGGGTCTCCATCGACGAGTCGGTGGCCTACAACAGTCGCCTGGAAAAACTGCTGCTGGAGCGTTTTCCCGACGAGATCAAGTATGTCTGGAGCCGCATCGGCAGCGCCGAGGTCGCCACCGACCCGATGGGGACGGAACTCACCGACATCTTCATGGCCCTCCATCCCCGCGACCAGTGGCGGCAAGCGAAAAGCCAGCAGGAACTCTCGGCCCTGGTGGAAGAGGCCCTGCACGGTCTCCCCGGTATCCGCACGGTGCTGACCCAGCCCATCGAACTGCGAGTCAACGAAATGCTCTCGGGGATTCGCGCCGACGTCGGCATCAAGATCTACGGCGAGGATTTCGCCAAGCTGGTGGAACTGGGGGATCGGGTCGAACACTTGCTGCTGGCGATTCCCGGCGCGGCCGACGTCTCGACGGAACAGATCACCGGCCAGCCGACCCTGCGGGTGCAGGTCGATCAGGAGCGCCTGGCCCGCTTCGGCGTTCCCGCCAAGGACGTGCTCGATGTGGTGGCGGCGGTCGGCTCTCCCCAGGTCGGGGAGATCTTCGAGGGGGAGCGTTCCTTCCCGCTGGTGGTGCGCCTCCCCGACGCCCAGCGCGGCGATGTGGCGACCCTGCGCGATACCCTCATCCCCACCCGCGGCGGCGCCATTCTCCCCCTGGGGAGCCTGGCCGAGCTACGCGAAGGCGAAAGCCCCTCGACCATCAACCGCGAATGGGGCAAACGCCTGATCAAGGTCCAGGCCAACGTCCGCGACCGGGACATCGCTTCCTTCGTCGCCGAGGCCAAGGAGCGCCTGGCCGCCGACCTCCCCCTGCCGGAAGGCTACCTCATCGAATGGGGCGGGCAGTTCGAGAATCTGGAGCGCTCGCAGCAGCGGCTCATGCTGGTGGTGCCGCTGACTTTGGCGCTGATCTTCTTCTTGCTCTATTTCAGCCTCAAGCGCCTGCGCGATGTGCTCATCATCTACACCGGCATCCCCTTCGCCGCCATCGGCGGGGTCGCGGCCCTCTGGCTGCGCGGGATTCCCTTCTCGGTGAGCGCCGCGGTCGGCTTCATCGCCCTGTCGGGGATCGCCGTGCTCAACGGCCAGGTGCTGGTCGCCGCCATCCGTAACGCCCTCGACGACGGCCTCGGCCTGGTCGACGCGGTCATCGAAGCCGGGCGTCAGCGCCTCTTGCCGGTACTGGCCACGGCCATCACCGATGCCGCCGGTTTTCTGCCCATGGCCCTCTCCGTCGGGGTCGGCGCCGAGGTCCAGCGCCCCCTGGCCACGGTCGTCATCGGCGGCGTGCTGACCTCGACCCTGCTCACCCTCTTCGTCCTGCCGGCCCTCTATCTGGCCTTCGGCCACAAAGTAACGGAACCGCAACCCCAGGAGATCGACAAATGAAAAAACTTCGGAAACTCTTCATCCCCCTGCTCGCCTTGACCCTTTCCGCCTGCACAGCCCCAACCGGCCTTTCGTCGGCAAAGGCGGAGGCGGTTCGGGAATATCCAACCCTGGCCCTGCCCGGCGGCTCGGTCTCGATCAGCACGGCCCGCGCCTACGGGCAAGGGGAGGGCTTGATGATCAGCGGCCGACTCAAGCGCCTGCATGAGCTCCCGATGCCGGGACATATGGATCTCGTCATCTGCGCTCCCGACGGTACGCGGCTGGCCCAGGAACAGATCCGGGTCGCGGGGCTCTCCTCCAAACGCCGGGGCCTGCTCGAACTCCCCTTCCGCGCGCACCTGCCCCTGACGCCCCCTGATGGCGCCGTCATCCACCTGCGCTACCACGCCCCGACATCCCCTGATGGCGAACTGGACTGCACCCATTCATGAAATGATCCAGCGCGTCTTTACCAAAAAGGGGCCGGCCGATAACGGGCCGGTCCCTTCGTGGACATGCCGATCCCGGCGAAGCGATCCACCCACAAAAAAGCGGAATGAGCCGCCGAGCCATTGGCGAATATTCAACAAGGTGTAGGGCATTATTCTTCGGTGCAGCCCTGAGGGCACCCCGACCGGCCCCGAAAAACCCTGTTATGGCCAATTCCGGAAGATTCTCCCGTTGGCATGACCGTTGCGATTAATGAATGTCGGCATCAGTGTGCCCACCAAACAAAGCGAGAACAGCGCACCAAAGGAGAGTCGTCATGTTGCAAACGTATCCCAAAAAAATGGCCCGGTTTGCCTTCTTGGCAATGACCGGATTTTATCTCGCGGGCTGCGGCGGAGGTGGCGGCGGCGGAGGTGGCGGCACGGCGGCAGAAGAGCCCACAACAACGCCCAGCCTGCAATCTTCGACCATCACCGGGACGTTGACGACCCAGGCCAGTGTCGCATCCCGACTGTTGAATATGGTATTCCCGTCCGCCGCCATCGCGGATGTCCAGGTCTCCTTGTCCATCGACAATTCACCGGCACCGCTCTACCCTGACCCCCAGGACCGCTTCACCATCGCCAATGTTCCCAATGGTGACCACTCGCTCTACATTCATATGAGCGATGGCGGCACGCTTGAATTTCCCTTTCGCATGGCCGCCGGCCGTGGCCTCGATTTCGGCCGGATGACCCTGGCCAATGACCACGTCGAAAATTTCACCGGGTTCAACGGCTACCATTTCGGTTGGATCGATGTCGACAACGACGGCAAAAACGACAACTTTGCCGATGCCAATGGGGATGGGGTCTGCGATTCCGGCCATTCCTACGCCGGTTATCCGTACCTGATGGATCTGGGCTTCACTGACGCCGATCGTAACGGAATCAATGATCGTTTTGTGGATGCCGACGGCGATGGCGTCAACGATCTTTCGCGCCATTCCTACGGTCAGGGATTCGGCTTTGTCGATGCCAATAACGACGGCATCAATGACAACTTTCGGGATACCGATGGCGACGGCATTTGCGATATTTCCGGCATCCCGTACAGTCATCCCTTCGGCTTTGCCGATGCGAACAACGACGGGATCAATGATCGGTTCATCGATGCCGACGGTGACGGGATCAACGATCTCAACGGAAGGAACTTTATCGCCATGCCCGGCTGGGTTGACCTGAACGATGATGGCGTCCACGACTTCTTCGGCGATGCCAATGGCGATGGCCTCGATGATATCATGGGCATGGCCTACGCTCATGGCTTCGGTTGGAGCGATACCGACGGCAATGGACAAAACGACTATTTTGTCGATGCCGACGGCGATGGGGTTAATGATCTCGCCTCGGGAGCGTATCAGCAGATGGCCTATGGCTACGGCTATACAGGGACCCATCGCGATGCCAACGGTGACGGCATTGATGATGAGACCAGACAGCCTTACCGGCAGTGCTTTGGTTGGGTCGACAGCAATGGTGATGGCATCAACGACGTTTACACGGACACTAATGGTGACGGACTGAATGACATCAGCAACAGGAGTTACGACGGTGGCTACATGATGGGCCCCGGCGGTGGGAATAGCTACAGAGGTGACGCTCCCGAGTGGCCGATGGGGCCGGGTCGGCGCTAGACGAAGCAACAAGCATAATCGCCGGTTTTATCTTTTTCGGTTCAACCGTATAAAGGATGTTGACGATGGTTGGCCGCCGTCAATAGATAAGTCGTGATTTCAACCAATTCCCTGGATTCGACTTTCTGCCGCGATTGGCCGGACGCGTCCAGCACTTGAGAACCTGCGCCCCCCGCGGAAATATCAGTGGGTTTCACCCTCCCCGTTCAAACCCATCGCGGCGTTGTAGAACGCAAAGCGGTCCCGGCCGCTGCGTTTGGCCTGGTACATGGCCATGTCGGCATAGCGGACCAAGGTTTCGCCATCGTCGCCATCCTGGGGATAGAGGCTGCCGCCGAGGCTGGCCGTCAGCAGGATGGCGCGACCATCGATCCACAGGGGCTCGGCCAGGTGACGCAAGATCTTTTCGGCGATCAACCCTACCCGTTCCACATCAGGCAGCTCCGCCAGCAGGATGACGAATTCATCTCCGCCCAGCCGCGCCACCGTATCCGCTTCGCGTACGGTGTTTTCAAGCCGCTGCGCCACGGCGCACAGGAGCTTGTCGCCGAAATCATGGCCGAAGCTGTCATTGATCTCTTTGAAGCGGTCGAGGTCGAGCATCAGCACTCCCACCATCCGGCCGGAGCGCTGCGCATAAT
>CALJLX010000126.1 GCA_937982495.1 uncultured Desulfuromonas sp. | reverse complement strand
AGGCCGGAGCGACAAGCTCCGGCCTTTTTTGTCTTCATGGGCGCTCATCCCTGAGCAAAACCTAAACGAAAACCTCGGTCTCCTTGGCTTCTTCGCTCTGCGCCGCCATGGCGAAGAGTCGGCTTTCCACGGCCGCGCCATCGTAGGGAAAGGCTCCGACCGGACAATGGCGGGTGCATTGGCGGCAGAGGATGCAGGCATCGTCGATCACCGGGAAGGGGTCGAGACGGATCGCCGCCGTCGGGCAGACTTTCGCGCACTGTCCGCAGCGGGTACAGAGTTGTTCATCAACGGAAAAAGGCGGCTGCATGGCCTTGATCCCGGCCAGGCTCTTGGCGGCGGATTGCGCCTTGAGGGTGGGGGGAAGGTAATCGAGGCGTTCCGCCGACAGGATGTCCGTGCCGCCGTGGGCGATCTTGGCCAACACCTTTTCGACCAACTCCGCCATCCGGCTCAGATCCCCGGCGTCGGGACGCCCGCCCGCCAGGGGCCGGGGGGATTGCCACAGGGAGGAGTGCTCGGCCAGCACTTTGGCCGCGCCGAGGACGGCAAACCCCCGTTCCGCGAGACACGCCGCCATCTCCGGAAGAGCCAGGCCGCTGGTCACCGCCCCCCAGGTGACGAAGGGGATGGCGTAACCGCCGGCAGGGGGCAGGGAACGGACGAAATCCTCCACCAGCGGCAGGGCATGGTCGCAATAGACCGGGCTACCGAGCCACAGGCAGTAGGGTTGCGCGTCCACGGCGAAGGACGCGACCGGATTTTGCCGCCGCTCCAGATCGAACAGGCGCACCGCTTGGCCGCGTTCCCGCAGAAGATTCCCGATCGTCTCGGCGACTTTGCGGGTCGTTCCCGCCGGGGAAAAATAGACGATACGATGGGCGATGGTCATGGTTTTCCTTTCCTTACGAACTCTTGCCCGGCGCTAGTCGCGAAGGGGTTGGAGTTTCTCGGCGCTTTTAAGAAAAACCGCCAGCGCCCCGTCGCCGCCGAACTGGCGCGGCGCCCGGCCCCATTCGGCGACGAGAGCGCGACCTTCACCGGTCAGATAGCCTTCGACGACGGTGCGCAGTACCGGTTCACTCTCGGAGCGCAGCCCTTTGCCGGTGACGATGAGCAGGGTCTTGCGCCCGTGATAGGCGGCGTTGCCGAGGAAATAGCGCACCCGCGCCAGGGCCTCTTCCCGGCCCAGGCCGTGCAGATCGAGAGTCGCCTCGGGCATCAGCTTGCCCCGGGCGAGGAGCTTCAGGCGACGCGGCGCCGCCGTGGGAACGGCTTCATCCTCCTCGGGGAATTGATCGGTGAAAACCGTATCGAACTTGCCGAGGGCGGCGGTAAAAAGTTCGGCGTCGCCAACCGGCGCCGGGAGCGTTTCCTCGGCCGGGGCGATGGTTGGACGGGGTACTTCGCGCTCCTGGGGGTTCAGTTTGCGCACCCCGATTCGCGCCATTTCCTCGGCGAAGGCGAGCGGTTCTTCCGGCGCGACGGAGCGCGGTGAAGGAGGCGTTTTCACCGGAGGTGATGGTTCCGGAGCGGAAACGCAAAACCCCTTCAATTCCTTGAAGGGGTTATTGCGCATTTGCGTCGATTTATCCTGCTTGCGGTCTTTTTTGTCTTTCACGCCTAACGCCTCTGGATTTTGCGCCGCCCCTGCATGGCCTTGGTCTGCTGCTTGATGAGGGTGCCCTGGCTTTCCAGGTGGAACTGGTACCAGAGATCGCCGAATTCCTGCATCTTCATCTTCTTGCCGGCCTTGAGCAGTTCCAGGTTTTCCTGCAGGGTGTCGTTGCCGCCGACCTTTTTGATCCCCTTTTCCATGACCTCGACGGCCTTGTCCTTCTGCCCGATCTTGTCCAGGCAGTAGGCGTACAGGTTCCAGATCATCGGCTCCTTGCGGCTGGCGGCGGCCGCCTTGTCGAAGGTATCCCGCATCTTGTCCGGTTTGTTGCGTTTCATGTAGCAGATGCCGAGCATGCCCATGGCGACCCAGTGACGGACGAAACCCTTTTGCAGATAGTCGAAAGCCTCGTTGAAATCTCGCTTGAGGTAAAGGATGGTGCCGATCTGGGCGTTGAGTTGTCCCTTGATGTAGAACTGCCACTTGGCGTATTTGAAACCGCCTAGCAGGGTCTTGATCGCTTTTTCCGCGCGCCCGGCCTGCAGATCGCGCTGGGCGGTCTCCATCAGGACGCCGATCTTCTTCATAATGAAGCGGGTCATCAGGAAATAGAGGAGGAAAAAGGTCACGATCGCGGCGGTGCCGGCGATCCAGGGTTCGACGCCGGCGAACAGGGTCAGTCCCACATGCACCAGGACGGAAGCGAGCAGGGAAAGGGCGAGATTAAGCATTCTTCGGAGGGTCCTTTCGGGAGGCGTTGGCTTGCGCTGTCAAAGCCTGCGGAGTGTAGCAATCCGCCCCCCAAAAGTCAAAGGGATACCTTTATTCTTGAGCCGGCAGGTTTCCAGGCAAGATTCGACGGATATGCCTCCCGACAAGGTGACTTTCACCCCCTCTTCCTCGGGGAGATGGTCGATGGGAACGCCCCAGGGTGGAATTCGTTGACTGAAGGGCTTGCAGGGCATAAGCGGTATCGAGTGTATTGGCGGCATATCCGTCGTAGCCACCCCAGGCTCCTCGAAGGGAATCGAGTGCCGGAAGCAGAGCGGCGGAGCTGCCATCATTGTGCCCCAGCGTGAGAATTCTTTGGGCAACAAGGGCAACGGCCTGTGGTGTTTGTGATTGAAGCCAAGCGATGCCGGAAACGTAGGAGGAATCCGCGATCTGATTCAGAAGCTTCAGGGTTTCCAGAACCGTCGCCGTGGCGGAGGTGGTTTCAACCAGCGTTGTATCGTTATTCCAAGTTCCATCGGAAGTTTGCGATGAAGCAAGATAGGCAACCCCTTTCAGAATTTCAGGAGATTGCGCTTGAGCAATCGCAGAAAAAACAA
>CALJLX010000125.1 GCA_937982495.1 uncultured Desulfuromonas sp. | reverse complement strand
CCCGCCTGCAGGCCGATGGCTGGCTGCCGCTGCCGGGGTTCATCCCATGAATGTCCGATAATGCGCTACATTCCAGACGCTGCCTGCCGGTTCACTGAATACAGCCGATACACCGAGAAACGACTCAGGCCATAGTGCTCGGCAATTTCCGTTTTGCTGCAACCTGGCGCTTCGAAATCCCTGATCAGGTCGGCAAGTTCCTGCTTCGTCAGTTTCGGCTTGGCGCCAAATTTCACCCCGCGGGCGATCGCCTTGATTCGGCCCTCCATGGATCGCTCCTTGATCAACTCCCGCTCAAACTCGCCGATTGCGGCAAGAATGTTGAATTGCAGGCGGCCATACATGGTCGTGGTATCGATCCCCTGATCCAATACCACTAGGTCCACCTTCTTGGCTTCCAGTTTCTGGACAATCCCTGCCAAATCGACCACCGATCTGGCCAGGCGGTCAAGCTTGGTAACAACGAAAACATCCTCGACCCTGACGAAATCCAAGGCCTTTTGCAATTCCGGACGGTTCTTTGCCGAAGCGGCCGAGACTTTCTCGTGAAAAATCCGATCGCAATCTGCGAGGCGATCCAGTTGCACATCGAGCTTCTGCCCTGATGAACTGACCCTTGCGTACCCTATCCGCATTCCCTTGGCTTTCTCTCCCATGACTTTTCTCCTTTTCCTTTGGGTTAGAGTCCATAAGAGGTGAGAGTGGTAACGGGAGTTTATCGGGACGGCGGCATTTTTATTCCCGAAAAGTACCAACAGATATTATATAATGGTGAAAACCAAAAGGGGAGATTGATCATGGGGAAAAATACCAGTGTCACTCTAGGCGATCACTACGAAAAGTTTATTTCACACGCCATCGAGGAGGGTCGATACGGCTCTGCCAGTGAGGCGATTCGTGCCGGATTGCGGTTGCTGGAGGAGCGTGAAACGAAACTCGGGATTCTCCGCAAGGCATTGGTTCAAGGGGAGCAGAGTGGTCCGGCCAATTACTCCCTGGACGAACTGAATCGCGAACTCGATGAAATGCCCGGCTAATGCCAAAGTTCTCGCTGACCAAACAGGCCCTTGAGGATCTGCGTGATATTGGCCGGTATACGCAAGAACGCTGGGGGCGTGAACAGCGCCGTCATTACCTTGCTCTTCTGGACCGTTCTTTCAATGACTTGGCGGAAAATCCGAGTCAAGGCCAACGATGTGACGAGATCCGCGAGGGTTACCGCAAGTTCCCCTCCGCCCGGCATGTCATTTTTTACCGGGAGTCAGTTGGCGCTGGTATTGAAGTTGTCCGAGTCCTGCATGAACGCATGGATATGGGCGCCTACCTTTAATAATTTCGGTGCCCGCTTGGTTTCAACGTAATGCAGCAGGAGAGCTTTGCATGGCGCAGCAGTGTAAATGGGAATTCCGCAACCGCTTCCGTACCAACGCCTTTGGCTGGAAAGGATCCTCGCTGGCCATCAAGAGGCTTGACGAAGCTGTCAAAGAAATCCGCAAAACCAAGGATCCTATCTTTCGTGCTGAGGGTGCAATCCTGTTGTGTGAACGCATGTGGCCGGCCCTTCAGCAGATCGACAGTTCATCCGGGGCCTTGGGCACCGCAACCAACAAAGCGGTCCATGAGTTGGTGCAATTCATCATCGATGCTCCTTGCGGAAACCAGATCCGGGCAAAATGGCTCGAAAGACTCTGGTAAGCGATGGAAGAGGACGGGGTTGATTTCCTTTTTGAAGTCAGCGAGCGATGGGGAGAGTTATGTGTGGATCCTGCCGTCGCCGCCCACTGGGCCGACGAATTACGACCGACACTTGAATATTCCTGGGTGCATGGTGGATATTTTCGTGGCGGTCCGGCATGTCTTTCCTGCCTGCTCAAGGCGCAGCGCCATGACGAGGTATTGCAACTGGTTGACAAGGCTCCGTTCCTCACGTGGTCTTACCGCAGATACGGTGTCTTGGCATTGGCAAAATCCGGGAAAATTGCAGAAGCAATCCGGTATGCCGAGGCATCACAAGGATTGAACGACGGATATTCCGCCATTGCTTCCGCATGCGAAACGATTCTTCTCGACATCGGACAGCGGGAAGAAGCTTATCGGGAATTTGCTCTTTCAGCCACGACCGCCACAACCAACCTGGCTCGGTTTCGCGTGCTGGCAAAAAAATATCCGGAAAAAGATTCCCGGCAAATTTTGCAGGACCTGATCGCCAGCACCCCTGGGGACGAGGGGAAGTGGTTTGCAACCGCCAAGAGTCTTGCTGATTTCGAGCTTGCAACCTCCCTCGCTTACGCTTCGCCAGTAAATATCGGAACCCTGAACCGCGCAGCACGAGACTTTCTTGAGAAGAGACCGGAGTTCTCTCTCGATGCGGCGCTTGCTTCCCTGAAATGGCTGGCCGCCGGCCAGTATTATGAGATCACGGGGCTCGATGTGTACGATTCTGTGCGCTATGCCCTCGATGCCTCGGGGAGAGTGGGGTGCCGAGAAGAAACGCTCCAGCGAATCAAATCTCTAATCGACGCTCTCGATACGGATCATTTTGTCCGGGAGCAAATAATTGCGTCTCTTGGCCGTTTGCGGATAACCGATTAGGGTCAGACTTTTGTCGGGACGCACGCTCAATAACACGCGGAAAGCCCTCGATTTGGTTATCGAGGGCTTTTCTATATAATTAATGGTTGATTTTTCAGACAGTTCCGAAAGAGCTGTTTTCAATGGCAGAAACGGCGGATCTAACCGGCAACTTTTTCAAGTTTTTCTGCTATCCACAATTTGATGATTGATTGCCGGGGAACGCCAAGCCGCTGAGCTTCTTTGTCAAGGGAGTGGATCATCCAGACAGGAAAGTCAACATTGACCCGCCTCTGCTCATGCTCCGGACGACGAGCTCTGGAGAGATCGAGGTCATCAATAATGGATTGGTCGTCATCAAACTTTTTGTCAAAATCT
>CALJLX010000124.1 GCA_937982495.1 uncultured Desulfuromonas sp. | reverse complement strand
TGTCTCGCCGGCGGTCATCTATCGGGCCGTGCATCGCTGGCAGGCCGGAATGGTTGAGTTTCATTTGGATCTGGAAGGGGAAGGGGACGAATTCAAGACCGGTCACTGCTGGTTGCCGGAGCAGATTGAACAGGTCATCAAAATGACTGAGGCCGGCTTCGCCGCCGACGGTAGCGGCGCTAAAACGCCCGCCGCCGCCGAACTACCCGATCGGGAATGGCGAGCCGATCCCAGCGATGGATTGCGCCCCTTTCTTGCCGTTCGCGAGCGATGGCGTGGCCAGGACTGAAAGTTATCCGGAAGGACCTTCGCCGATGAACCAGCCGGCTCCTCTTTGGAGATCCTCATGACGTCCGAATCCGCGCGTCGCGAAAACGCCGTTGCTTTTGTTGTCGCCCGACTCAATTCCTCGCGTTTGGAAGCCAAGCAGTTCCGAACCATCGGTGATCGTTCCCTGCTCGACTGGATCATCGAACGTCTGCGCGCCAGCCGCGAATTGAGCCGCATCGTGCTGACCACGGTGGCTGAACCGGGCAATCTCCCCCTGCGCGACTATGCCGCCGAGCATGGGATTGACTGCTTCTGGTACGAGGGTGATCCCAATCATGTGACCCATCGCCTGAGCAGCGCCGCGCAGGCCTTCCAGGCCGACATCTGTGTGCTGATCAGCGGCGATTGCCCGTTGGTTGACGGGCCTCTGGTCGATCTGATGATCGCCGCCTTGCGCGAGACTCCGCGAGCGCAAGCCGTCGCCGTTCCGCCGCGCGCCGATGGGGCGGTGGCCTATACCGAGGGAATCGGGGTCTTTCGCCGCCGCGCTTGGGTGGAAGGGGATGAATTGGCTGACCGTCCGGAGCTGAAAGAAAACCATTTTCCCACGGTATGGCGACACCCCGAGCGCTTTCCGGTGTTGCCCCTTTCCCTGCCGGATGTCTATTACGGGCCGCATCACAGAATCTCGGTGGATACCCCCGCGGATCTCGATTTCATGAATCGCCTGTATCAGCTTCTTGTCGATCGGGGCCTGAAGTTCACTCTGCCCAACGTACTCGATCTGCTATGGCGGCAGCCGGAACTGTGTGAGATTAACCGGCATGTTCACCAGCGGCGGCTTGGGGAAACGCACCTTCAGGTGGTCTATGCCGTCGATTGCGGTCCGGACTATGGCTATGGCCACCTGATGCGCAGCCGTGAGCTGGGTCGCAGGATCGTCGAGCAACTGAGCTGGCCGGTGACCTTCGTGGTGGACGACCCGCGTGGCGCGGAGTTGCTTCTGGAGCAGGGGGGGCGAGTGGTTTGGGGGGCGGTCGGGCGCGAACGCCGTCCTTTACCGGCAAGTTTGTCGCGACTCCAGTCGGTGAATTGGGCTGGGCACGATCTGTTGCTGCTGGATCTCTACCCCCGGCCGCTGCCGGAAAGCTGGCGGGCACCCCTGGGCACCATGCCGCTGGTGGTTCTCGATTGCCTTCTGCCGTGGACCGACGCCGCCGATTTGATCCTGGTTCCCGGGATCGCCGCCGCGGAATCGAGCGGAGATTCGTCCCGCATCCTCAGCGGTCTGGAATATACGCTGCTGCGCCGTGAGGTGGTCGAACAGCCCGCGACGGAAAAGACTCTCGACTTGCTTGCCTATCTGCCCGAGGCAAATAAACGCTCCATGCTGCGGAAGCTGGCCGAGGCCTACGGCTGGAGCCTGCGGGTGGCCGATGGCGGGTCGAGCCATTTTGTGAACGATTTGGCCCGCGCTCGGGTCTTTCTCGGGAATTTCGGCGTCAGTGTCTATGAAGCGCTACGCCTGGGTACGGTGCCGGTGGTTTGGCCGATTTCCGAGCGGCATGCGGCGGAGGCGCGGCGTTTCTATTCCCGGCTGGGGTTGCCGGAATTGTTGATCGATGGTGTCGACGAACTTCCGGAGGTGATGCGGCGCCTGCAGCATCAGCCGTTATCCTTGCCGCGGGTTCCCGATGGAACGCCGGCGGTGCTTTCGGCGCTTCGCCGGCGATTTCTTTCGTCGGTGGAGACAAGCGAAAATCGGGAAGTTTCACCAAGGAGTTAAAAATGCTTGTCTGGAACCCGATCGATAGTTTTTCCGGCAATTTCACCGATCCCGCGCTCACGGCGCGGCGGTCCTGTCCCGTCTGTGGCGGCGACAATCCCGTATCTGTCGTGGAAATGCGCGATTTCCAGTTTTTTACCGACAGCGCCGTCAGCCCAAAGCGGGTTGAATTGTGCGACGTCCGGTGCGATGACTGTGCCGCCCTCTACCTGAATCCGGCCTATACCCCTTGTGGATTTCAGACCTTGTTCGCGGAAGCCGGCTGCTCCTATGGCGCGACCGCCGGTCGTCCTCGGGAACAGCTCGATTGGCTGAGTGAACGGGGTCTGCTCCACCCCGGCAAATGCCTGCTGGATGTCGGTTGTTATGACGGCCGCTTTCTTTCGCTTCTCCCCGCTACTGTCCGTAAAGTCGGAGTGGATATCGACAAGCCGGCTATCGAGCGCGGCCGTCTTCACTATGGTGCCCAGGGGATCGAGCTGATTCATGGCGATTTCGACAGCTTCAAGCTCGACAAACAGGTCGATGCCATCACCATGTTCCATGTGTTGGAACATCTGCCCGATCCCCTGGCGACCTTGAGGAACCTGCGAAAGCTGGCCACGTCCATGACGGCCCTGGTGGTGGAGGTGCCGATTCTGGAAAACGGCTTCACCAACGATATCAACGGCTTCTTTTCCGTGCAGCACATGACCCACTTCAGTCGTCGCAGTCTGGCCAATGTGCTGGCGCGGGCGGGTTGGAGCATCGAAGAGCGGTTGGAACAGCCTGACTACAACGGTTGCCGGGTGCTGTGTCGTCCGGCGCCGGAAACGGATTCAGTGACGGGGGCTACGGAAGACCGTGCGACCCTGGCGGCTTATCTCCGTCACCATCGTGATGTCGTGGCGGATGTGCAACGGCAGTTGACGTCGCTGGCCGGGGCCGAGCGGATTTTGCTTTGGGGCGGAGGGTTGCATACGGAATTGCTGTACCAGTTGACCGACCTTTTCCGCGTGCCGGGCCGGCGTTTCCTGATCGTTGACAGCGACCCCCTCAAGCAGGGCAAGAGTTGGCGGGGCATCGCGATTTACGCCCCGGAGATTCTGCGCGCCGAGGAGTGGGGAGAGACGCCGTTGGTGATCTCCAGCTATGGTGGGCAAAATGCTATCCATGACGCGGCGGTGCAGGCCGGTTTCAAGCCGGAATCGATGGTTCGGCTCTACCGGAAATTTCGTGTTTACTGAGAGGAAGATCACCGGGGGAATATGAACTACCTTTTTGTCGTTCCCAGAGATAACTCTTTTGAATTCTTGACGATTCCTCCCGGGGTCGTCTATGTAGCCACGAGCTTGAAGGCCTCGGGCCGCATGGTTTTCGGTTTGCATTTGAATTATGAGCAAGATCCCGAAGTGGCGCTGGCAAAGGTCATTGTCGACAAAAAAATCGATGTCGTCTGTGTCGGCGGGCTGTCGGACCAGTATGGTGAAGTCAAGAAAGTCGTCACGCTCGCCAAGAAAATCAACAACCGTATCGTTAGCGTCATCGGCGGCGGTTTGGTGACGGCTCAACCCGAATTGATCATGAACCATATCGGGGCGGATTTCGCGATTGTCGGCCAAGGCGAGATCACGATTTGTGAACTGGCTGACGCCTTGGAAGGGAATAAGGAATTTAGCCGGATTGCCGGACTGTTGTTTTTTGAAAACAATATTCTCGTTACCAATCAGCCGAGACCGGAAGAAAAAAATTTGGATCGGTTGCCGTTTCCGGATTATGGCATTTTCGATTATCCCCAAGTGCCGAATCGGCGGATCAGTATCAATGGCAGGATGAAAAAATCCGTCAATATAACGGCGAGTCGATCCTGTCCTTATCGTTGTACCTTCTGTTATCACCCCAGTGGTTCGGTTTACCGGCAGCGAAGTCTCGATAATATTTTCGCGGAAATCGATCATTTAATCGCCGGTTATAAAATCGAACATCTCAATATTATCGATGAACTGTTCGCGCGCGATAAAGATCGGGTCGTCGAATTCTGTCGGCGGATAAGGCCTTATGGTTTGACCTTCGGCGTCCAATTGCGGGTCGATAATGTCACGGAAGATCTGCTACATGAATTGCACGCTGCCGGTTGTATCGTCATCGGTTATGGCCTGGAAAGCGCCGACAATACGGTATTGAAAAGCATGAAAAAGGGGATCACGGTCGAGCAGATCGATGCTGCCCTGAGCCTGACGCGCAAAGCGGGTATTTTCATTCAGGGCTATTTCATCTTCGGAGACGTGGCGGAAACCGCGAAGACCGTCGCTACGACAATAAAGTGGTGGCTTGCCCGTTTGGACTACGGCATAAATCTGGCCATGATCCGGGTTTTCCCCGGCAGTGAACTGTACCGATACGCCGTTGAGCACCGCGTGATCGAGGATGAAATAGGCTATCTTGAAAGGGGATGCCCTTTAGTTAACCTTTCTACGCTCTCCAATCACGAATTTTCAGCGCTGTTACGCAAGATAACTTACCTCAATGCAGAGTTCCTGGGGCTGACATTAAATATTGAAGTAAAAAAAGTTAATAGTGACGATTCCTATTGTCTGAGCGCCGAATGTATCCATTGCGGATTCGTCAATGTTTATGACCATGTTCATTTCGAATATAAAAACGTCAATGGCGCCGAATCTTTTTGTTGCATGAGATGCGCGCAAAAAATGAAAATGCAGCCGTCCAATGCCATAACTCGGCAGACGTATAAACATATTCTGGACAAAAGTCTGGAAATGTATTTTTTAGCGCTTCTTGCCGGGGGGAAAAAGGTCGCGATCTGGGGGGTGACCGAGAAGGCGACGGCTTTGTTGTTGAGTTCGAAAACCCTGCGCGATTCCGTTGTCCTGGTGGTCGACCGGGATTTTCAAATCAAGACCGATAAATTGTTAGATCTCTACCCGGTAGTGGCGCCGGAGCGATTGCGAGACGTGGTTTTCGATTATCTGCTGATTGGCGCCTTCGGCTATGAAGCGCAAATTCAGAATTCATTGCAAGCGATGGGCGTATCCGCCGCCGTATTGGATTTGTAACTCGATACACATCAGGTTCTGGTTCTTAATCTCCTGTTGCTGAACGGAGTTTTCCCATGAAAGTTGTTATTCTGGCGGGAGGATTGGGCACCCGCATTTCCGAAGAAAGCTATCTACGACCGAAGCCGATGATCGAGATCGGCGAAAAACCGATCCTCTGGCACATCATGAAGATTTTTGAAGCCCATGGGTTTAACGAATTTATTATCTGTCTGGGTTATAAAGGGTTCATGGTCAAGCAGTATTTTATGAATTATTATCTCTATAACTCCGATGTTACGTTCAATCTCAAAACCAACAGCTTCGAAATTCATCAGAACAACACCGAAAATTTTCGCGTCACATTGGTAGAAACCGGCCTCAATACGCAGACCGCCGGACGCCTCAAGCGAGTTCAACAGTACATCGGCAAGGAAGAGTTTTTTCTGACTTACGGTGATGGGGTGGCGAACGTCAATATCCAGGCCTTGCTGGAATACCATCGGTCCCACGGCAAGATCGCCACGGTGACCGCCGTTCAGCCCGCCGGGCGTTTCGGGTTGCTGGGATTGGATGACGAAAATTGTGTTTCGAGTTTCAAAGAGAAGCCCCTGGGTGACGGCGGCTGGATTAATGGCGGATTCTTCGTGATGAATCCCGAAATTTTTTCTTATCTTCCCGAAGATGCCGACCGCAAGATGCTGGAACAGGATCCGCTGGAAAATCTGGCCCATAACCATGAACTGGCGGCCTACAAACATCATGGATTCTGGAAATGCATGGACGCCCTCCGGGACAAGGAAGATCTGGAAAATCTCTGGAATTCAGGGAAGGCCGAATGGAAGATATGGTCCTGAACAAAAATTTCTGGCGGGGCCGCTCCGTTTTTCTGACCGGACACACCGGTTTCAAGGGTTCCTGGCTGTCGCTCTGGCTGCAACGGTTGGGTGCCCGGGTTTCGGGCTATGCCCTCGCCCCGCCCCAAGACCCCAACCTGTTTACCGTCGCCCGGGTCGCCGACGGTATGGAATCGACCCTGGGCGACGTGCGCGACCTCGCCAGCCTTCAACGCGCCATGGCGGCGGCGCGGCCGGACATCGCCTTCCACCTGGCGGCGCAGCCCTTGGTGCGGGAGTCGTACCAGGACCCGAGCGGCACCTTCGACGTCAACGTGATGGGGACCGTCAACTTCCTCGAAGCCGCACGCCGAACGCCATCGTTGCGGGCGGCGGTGATCATCACCAGTGATAAATGCTATGAAAACCGGGAGTGGCCCTGGGGCTATCGGGAAACCGAGCCTTTGGGCGGCTACGATCCCTATTCCGCGAGCAAGGGATGCGCGGAACTGGTGACCGCCGCCTACCGTCGGTCGTTTTTCGCCGCCGGGCCGATCGCCATCGCCTCGGCGCGGGCGGGCAACGTCATCGGCGGCGGCGATTGGGCCGCCGACCGTCTTCTTCCCGATCTGGTCCGCGCTTTCGGCGCGGGTCGGGAGCTTGCTTTGCGCAACCCCAAGGCCATCCGGCCCTGGCAGCATGTGCTGGAACCGCTGCGAGGCTATCTGATGCTGGCCGAACGGTTGGCCGAATCCGGCCAGGTTCATGCCGAGGGGTGGAATTTCGGTCCCCGCGACGAGGATGCTCGTCCCACCCTGGATCTGGTTCGCCACGCGGCCGAGCTTTGGGGGCGGGGCGCGGCCTGGGCGGTGGTCGACGCGCCGCAACCTCACGAGGCTTGTTATCTCAAACTGGACTGCTCGAAGGCCCGCGCCCTGCTGGGCTGGCGGCCGGCCATCGGCCTGGAGACCGCCCTGGAATGGACCATCGCTTGGTATCGCGCCCATCTCGATGGCGGGGACATGCATGAACTGTCCTTGCGGCAGATCGGCGCTTACGAAGCACTGGCGCCAACATGATGCTTGGGAATTTAAATGAAAATCGCCGATCTTGAACTTCCCGGGGCCGCGTTGATCGACGCGGAACCCTTCCATGATAACCGCGGCGTCTTTTCCCGGTTTTTCTGCGTCCATGAGCTCAGAACTGTTCTTGGGGACAGGTCGATTGTGAATGTCAATTTTTCCCGCACGTTAGCTAAGGGAACAATTCGGGGGATGCACTTTCAACGCCCGCCCCATGCCGAGACGAAATTTGTCCGGTGTATCCGGGGTCGGGTTTTTGACGTCATTGTCGATATGCGCGACGATTCCGCGACCTTTATGCGCTGGCATGGAGAAATGCTGTCGGCGGAAAATATGCGGATGCTGGTGGTTCCGGAAGGTTTCGCCCATGGTTTTCAGGCCTTGGAAGACGATAGCGAGCTGCTTTATTTAACGACGGCTTTTTACAATGCTTCGGCCGAAGGTGGATTGCGTTATAACGATCCCTTACTCGGCATCCGATGGCCGCTGCCCGTGGAAAGTATTTCCGAAAAGGATGCCTCTCATCCTCTCCTGGAATCGCGCACGGAATTCAATAAGCGGGGAAAGTAACATCATGGTTGTCCAGGGGGCATTGTGGTCGTCGCCGTAACGGGAGCGAGCGGTTTTATCGGCCGGCATGTTCTGGCGGAACTGCGTGGAAAACGGGTTGACGTTGTCGCGGTCACCCGCGACGCCGCCCGTTTGAAAGAGGCCTCTTCCGGCATTCGTGTGGTGGAAATGGACCTCGCTGTGCCGGAGCCGGACAGTTTTGTTCGGATGGGCTGTCCGGATGTCTTGATTCATCTCGCCTGGGATGGTTTGCCGAACTACAAATCGCCGTATCACGTTGACGCGGAATTGCCGAAACAATACGGCTTTTTGCACTCGCTCGTGGCCTCCGGCCTTGGTTCCTTGTTGGTGTCGGGGACCTGTTTCGAATATGGAATGCATTCGGGCGTGCTCGCGGAAGAGATTACGCCTTGTCCGAACACTTCTTATGGGCGCGCCAAGGATACGCTTCGTCGGCAACTTGAAATTCTAAAGTCCGACAATCCGTTCAATCTTACCTGGTGCCGACTTTTCTATATGTACGGTGAAGGGCAAAGCGCCACTTCGCTTTACTCGCAGCTCAGAGATGCCGTGAGGCGTGGTGACGCGGTTTTCAACATGTCCGGCGGCGAACAGTCGCGGGATTACCTTTCGGTTACGGACGTGGCCCGCGGGCTCGTCGATTTGGCGCTGTCCGCCAGGGATCTGGGCATCGTCAATATCTGCTCGGGGAAACCGATCTCGGTACGTGACTTAGTCGAGCAATGGCTTGTTGCAAATGGATGGAAAATCGAACTTAACCTTGGCTATTATCCGTACCCCGATTATGAGCCCATGGCATTTTGGGGTGATGCAACCAAGTTTCGCGAAGTATATTCCCTCGGCAAGTAGATGGAGATGGCCATGGCGGATGCCGGTAAATCGTTTGTTGAAACCATGATCGAGCGTTTCACTGGCCGGGATGTTTATCTCTGGGGGGCCCGCCAGGATGGATTAAGCATGTGCCGCGTACTGGAGCGTCTCGGCCGACGTTCCGCCGGCTTTATCGATAGCAGCGTGTCGTTGCAGGGGAAATCGATTCTCGACTATCCCGTTCATGCCCCGTGGGATGTCCTCGTAAAGAGTGATCCGAAACCCTATATCATTATTACCTCGCCATTTTTCGCCGATGAAATCTCCGAACAATGCAGCGCCGCCGGTTTTAAAACTCCGGATGATTTCATCGGACATGCCGAGATACAACGCTTCGATTATCAGATCGACATTTCCGGCCCCTGCAATCTCCGTTGTATCTCCTGTCCGCAGGGGAATTTCGCGAGAAAACCCAAGCACGGCTTCATGGATGCGGATACTTTTGAAAAGGTTCTGACAAAAATCATCCAAGAAGATCCGTTTGTCGGCGCCGTAAGCCTCTATAACTGGGGCGAGCCTTTGCTCAACCCGCACCTGCCCGAGATCATCCGGATCGCCAACGAAAAAACTATTCATACGGCAATCTCCAGTAATCTCAACATCGAAAAAAGCTTTGTCGAAGTTATCAAGGCGCGTCCTACATGGTTCCGGGTTTCGGTTTCCGGGTTCGGCCCCTCTTATGAAATCACCCATACCGGGGGGAGTTGGGAACTGCTCTACCGTAATCTCCATCGGCTTAAGGAAGTAAAGGATGAATATCACCCGGATTTGCAGGTGGAGGTTTTTTATCACATTTATCGCCACAACAATGGCGACGATTTCCATAAGATGCAGGCCCTTTGCGACCAACTGGGATTTACCTTCCGGTTTCGTCATGCCGCCCTGGCTCCCCTGGAAAACATCGAAGCCGTCATTGAAGGGCGCAGTCTGAGTCCCGAAGCTCGGCGAACCCGAGAATTGCAGATTTTTCCGGTTGAGGAAGCGATGGAAATCGCCAGAAGCCAGAAGGATCGGCCCTGTTTCTATAAGCGATGCCTCTGGATCACCTGGGATTTGCGGGTAGCGCAGTGCATGGAGTGGTTTACCCCGGAGCTCAGTCTGGTTCCGGGAGACTTTCTCTCCACCCCGTTGAGCGAGATCATCGCCGCCCGTGAAGATAACGATTTCTGTCGACGCTGTCAGGAGAAGGCCATTCATCGTTGCTATGTCGTGTACGGTGACGAAAAGCTGGTTCACCGGCGGGAGAGTGTCAAGCTGTGACCATCAAGGCGATTCAGTTAGGCGCGCCGGAATTGGCCCGGTTGATTCATGGGCGGCAGCTCTATATCTGGGGGGCCTCTATTGTCGGTTCCGGTATTTGCCGGGCCTTGGAGCGTTGCGGTTTTCCGCCCGCGGCATTCATCGACAGCAGTGCGCGGCTGAAGGGTAAAACTACCTTGGGATACCAGGTGTTGTCCCCCGGCGCGGTGCTCGATGAGCCGGCCTCGCGGGATAACGCGTTCATTGTAATCGCCTCGGGTCACTATGAAGCCGAGATCGCCAGGCATTGCCGGGGCGCCGGGTTGTTGCCGAATGAGGATTTTATCTCGGCGCGCGAGCTTTCCCCCCTCGACCCAAGCGTCGATGTTTCCGGTTTCTGTAACCTGCGCTGTATCAGTTGTCCCCGCGGTAACTATGAAGAACAGCCGCCCCGTGGTTTCATGTCGGCGTACATCTACAATCGGGTGCTGGAAAAACTTCTTCGCGAGCTCCCCTTCATGGGGAATATTCAACTCTACGCGTGGGGGGAGCCACTCTTAAATCCTGAAATCGCCCAAATAATCCGCGGCACCGTGGAGCGCGGCGTGTTGTGCGCCATTTCGACCAACCTGAATCTGCGCAAGGATTTTGATGAGGTTGTTCGTGCCCGTCCCGACTGGATCAAGGTATCGGCTTCCGGATTCGGCCCGCATTATGAAGTGACCCACACCGGTGGCGATTGGGATCTGTTTTTGTCGAACCTCAAAAAATTAAGCGATTTGCGGCAGCGCGTGCATCCCGAAATGTATGTCGAGGTCAACTACCATCTGTATAGGCACAACCTGGGCGATGAGTATTCAAAGATGGCCGATCTTTGCAAGGAGCTTGGTTTTGTCTTCCGGCCGAACTGGGCCTATCTTTATCCTCTCGATAAGGTGATGGATTATTGCGAGGGCCGGGAGTTGGGTTCCGAGGCCCGGCAGACCTTGGAGATGATGCTTTTGGGCATTGATGAGGGATTGGCGCGGGCTCAAAGCCAAGCCGATCTTCCTTGCGCCGAGGAACGGTGCTTTCCGATCTCCTGGGATTTGCGGGTTCGCGCCTGCGGGGCTTATTTCTGGCCGATCGTTTCCGAGAACTTCCTGGCGGAACCGATGTCGGCAATCCTGGAACGAAAAATCAAAAGCGGCCTGTGCGCGCAATGTAAACGGCACGCCCTTCATCGTTTCACCAGCGTATATCTCGAGGAAGCCCATCCGCTTCGTGAGCCCCCGGGAGTGAAGCCATGAGTTCAACCGTTCCGGATAGTTCGCCGCATGCCTTATGGACAAGACTGGGAACGCGGCGCCTCTATATATGGGGTGCCGGGCAACAGGGCCGGGGGGTGGCGCGAATCCTGCGTCGCAACGGTCTACAGGTGCGCGGTTTTATCGATTCCAGTCGGCAACTGCACGGCACGGAAGCCCTGGATCTCCCCGTCCTGGGCCCCGAATCGGCCTTGGCGGAGTCTCCGGCGGATGGTCGCCCGTTCGTCATCATCGCCTCGTTCTTTTTCGAAAATAACATCGCCGAGCAATGTCGGCGCTTTGGATTGCGCGACGATATCGATTTCATATCCTACAAGCAATTCAAGCCGTTCGATTATGCCATCGACATTTCGGGCGGTTGCAACCTGCGCTGTATCTCCTGTCCGCGAGCGACTCGCCATGAATTGCATCCCCCGACCGGCTTCATGGCCGCCGCTACCTTTGCACGGGTTCTCGACAAGATCCTTGGCGAGGATCCTCTGGTCGGCAACATTCAGCTCTACCAGTGGGGCGAGCCGCTTCTGAATCCGCAACTTCCCGAGATCCTGCGCCTTGCCAACGCGCGGGGTGTTCAATGCGCCGTGTCGAGCAATTTGAACGTCAATCGCGACCTCGCTCCGGTTATCGAAGCCGGTCCGGCCTGGTTCCGCGTTTCGGTCAGCGGAACCGGCGAGGATTACGAGAAGACTCATACCGGCGCCAGCTGGCGCCGGCTAAGGGACAATCTGGAAGAGCTGTCCCGTTTGAAGGCGAGCCTCAATCCGGAAATGAAGACCGAAATTTTCTACCATATTTACAAGCACAACCAAGGCGAATCCCTCGATCGGGTCCGTGAGCTCTGCGTTCGCCTTGGTTTCGAGTTTCACCCGGTTTGGGCCTACCTCATTTCTCTCGACGATGTGCTGGAATATCTTGAGGGGGGGCAGCTCTCCGAGGAAGCCGGGGAGGCTGCAAGCCTGTTGGCTCTGGATCTGGACCGGGGAATGGCTTTGGCTCGCAAGGAAAGGGACCGGGAGTGTCTCGTTGAACGCTGTATTCATATCAATTGGAACCTTACGGTCAGTCATTGCATGATGTTTTTCTACCCGCGAGACAATATCGCGGCAAAAAATTTTCTTCAAACGCCGCTGGCGGAGATCCAGAAAGCCAGGAAGTCCTGTCGTCTTTGTCGCCGCTGCCGTTCCC
Source organism: uncultured Desulfuromonas sp. (assembly GCA_937982495.1). Taxonomy (GTDB): domain Bacteria; phylum Desulfobacterota; class Desulfuromonadia; order Desulfuromonadales; family Trichloromonadaceae; genus Trichloromonas. The sequence goes on along the minus strand of CALJLX010000124.1, from coordinate 4,149 downwards.
AGGCGCTGCATCGCTATTGCAGTGTCTATTCAACCGAGCAAGTGTCGGCGCGGGATGAGAACCCATGATTTCCATTCTCCATGTGACCCCCCATCTTGGCGGTGGCGTCGGCCGGGTTCTGCTGAACTATCTCGATCATACCTTTGCCTGTGAGCATGAGCGGCACTCCCTCGTCTGTCTCGACTACGCGAATCCCGGGGCGGTTGCGCGGGCCGCGGAGATCGGCATCCCCCTCGGGGATCGGATGGCGGGTCGGATGCCTGAACTTCTGAAGCTTGTGGCCCGGGCCGATATCGTGGTGTTGCACTGGTGGAATCATCCCTTGCTTTATGCCTTGCTGGTACGCGAAACCTTACCGGCCGCCCGCTTACTCCTCTGGTCGCATGTCTCGGGCCTGTTTCCGACACAAAATTTCACCGACGAATTGATCCGTTATCCGGATTATTTTGTAGTTGCCTCGCCGGTCAGTTTCGAGGCGCCGGCCCTCAAAAGACTCCAGGCGGCGGAACGCGACCGGGTGCGCTTGATTTTCAGTTGTGCCGGGATCGCGCATGTCGCCTCGGCCCAACCTCTGCCCCATCAAGGGTTCAGGATCGGCTACGTCGGCACGGTGGACTACTGCAAAATGCATCCGCGCTTCATTCAGATGAGCGTCGCCGCCGATATTCCCGAAGCGCATTTTGTCGTCTGTGGCGGCCCCAACGAGGTTGGAATCCGGCAAGAGGCGATCCGTGCCGGGGTCGCCGAGCGCTTCGATTTTCTCGGACAGGTGTCGGATGTGGCGGCGCGACTCGCCACGTTTGATGTCTTTGGCTATCCCCTTGCGCCATATCACTATGGCACGGGCGAGCAGGCCCTCATCGAGGCCTTGGCGGTTGGTATTCCTCCGGTCGTTCTCGGCAACGGCGCCGAACAATATATCGTTCAGGATGGTGTGACGGGACTTGTCGCCAAGGATGAACGGGCCTATTCCCGCGCGTTGGAACAACTCCATCGGCAGCCGGAACTTCGCCGGACGTTAAGTGAAAACGCCCGGCGCGCGGCAAGGGCAACGTACACCATAGAAAGCCTGACGTCTTCCTGGAGTGCTCTGTATCGGGAGTCCCTGAAACGGCGGAAGCGGTCGCGGAGTTGGCCGGGTTCTTGCGAGGGAAGGCCCACGGGTGCTGAAATCTTTCTCGCTTCCCTGGGAGAATATGGGGACGATTATGCGGAGAGCATGGTGCATGAAGCCAATTGCGCGGTCATCGATGCCGATGCCCGCATTGCCGATGGAAGTGAATTGTTCCGATCCAAAACCCGAGGGAGCGTCTTCCATTATCAGTCATTTTTCCCCCATGACCCCTGGCTCAATTTTTGGTGTGGGCTAATGCAGCGCCATGAGGGCAATCGCGAAGACTCCGATCGGTATTTTAACGACGCCGGCAAGCATATAAACGGGGCAAGAATGGGTCGATATCCGCGGGGATCGAAATAGTGGCTCGAAATCATCCATTGACCCGTCCATGCCCCTTGTGCAGCTCGGCCTCTGGCCTTCTGTTGGCGGATCTGCATTTTGCCGTGTTTGATGATTCCGCGATTTCCGGGCATTCAGCGTTGGTCGTCTGTTCAACTTGTGGTTTCGCGTTCTATGACACCTCCTCCCGCCAGGCCGATTTCGATCGCTACTATGAACAAAATGCCTATTACTGTACAGGTACAGCCTCCGGAACGGGTGGTTTGGGAGAAAGAGATCTCGCCCGTTTCGAGAAGCTCTGTGAGCGCATTTCACCTTTGCTCCCCCATAGGCAGGTGGTGATTTTTGATGTGGGATGCGCCAAGGGAGGGCTTCTCAAGGTTCTCGCGCGCAACGGTTACGAACGTCTGTACGGCGCGGATATGTTGCCGGAATGTGTGAACCATGTCAGGGAGGCCTTGGGGATCCCGGCGGAAGTCGGCTCCGCGCTGAAGCTGCCTTTCCCCGAAATCCAGGCCGATGTGCTGATTTATTCGCATGTTGTCGAGCATGTCATTGATTTGTCGGCGTTGGTTGAGTCCGCGCGCCGAAAACTGAACGATGACGGCATTCTCTATGTGGAAGTGCCTGACGCCTCTCGCTATGGGGAGTGCTCGACGCATCCCTACCAAGACCTTTATCTGGAACACGTCAATCATTTTTCCCCCACCACTCTCGCCGCTCTCTTTACCAAAGGCGGTTTTGACGTTGTGCTTGCCGGGCGCTATGAACTCGATGCTTCCACTGGGGGCAGGGTGCCTTGTGCTTGGGCGATATTTCGTAAAGGCGGAGCCGGGAGGACAGGGCCGGATTGGGAGCTTCAACGGCGGCTGACTTCTTATCTTTCCCGATCGGGTCAACATCCGGTCCATAAGGCATTCGCCGCCCTAGCTCAGGCGCGAACACCGCTCTACCTCTGGGGAATCTCCCAATATGCCCTGTTGATGCTGGGTCAGACCGCGCTTGGCCAATGCGATATTCGGGGCTTGGTTGACAAAGATCCCTCGAAACAAAGGCGGACTTTATTAGGGTGGCGGATAGAATCTCCAGAAATACTGATTGGCGCTGGATCTGAAAGTGGCGTAATTATAACGGCGCCGGGATATGAAAAGGCGATAACCGCAGAATTGAAGACGATGGGTTTCCGGGGCATCTTTTTAACGTCGATTGGAACGAAGTTACGTTCTGAACCATAACAAATAGGGTTAGTGCATAATGAAAATCCTGCTGGTTTCGTCTTTTAATTTCGATAGTGTTTCTCGGATTGATATCGCCCCGCCATTGAATTTGCTGTACATAGCCGCGGTTCTTAGAAAATCCGGGGTTTCCGTTGAGCTTTATGATCTCAACCTGGTTTCTGTTTCGGAAATGAATGAAACCGATGAAGAAAGGCTGCGATCATTGCGGTCGAAGCTGATGGAATATAAACCCGATATGTTGGGAATATCCTGCCTGACTACGGCGCATTTCCCATTTATGAGAAGGGTGGCGGCTGCCGCCAAACAGATTCTGCCGGCTGTTAAAATCGTTATCGGTGGTGTACATGCCAGTCTTTTCGCCAAGGAAATATTAGAGAACTGTTCCGATTTTGATTTTGTAATCATTGGGGAGGGCGAGGGGCAAATTACACAACTTGCCCAGGCGATTGAAGGCGGCAGCCTAGAAGATTTGTCGTCTATTCAGTCATTAGGCTGGGTAACGCCTGCTGGAAAGGTAGTTCTTAATAAGAGAAAAAACTATATAGAAAACTTGGATAGCCTTCCTATGCCGGCGTGGGATTTGGTTGATTTCGATTGTTATTACAGGGATCATTCGAATTGGTACAATCCTAAAAATCACGATATCAAAATTTCAATTCCAATATTGTCTACAAGAAGTTGTCCGTATGACTGCAATTTTTGCTCTGCTTATGCGACGATGGGTCGCGGATTTCGAAAGCACAGTCCACGACGCGTGGTTGATGAGATCGAGTATCACATAAACAGGTATAACCATAATTACTTTGGTTTTGCCGATGATAACCTTACGCTTGATAAAAAACATGTTCTTGGAATATGTGAGGAAATATCAAGAAGGGGTCTTGATATACAATTCGAGTCTTTTAACGGGTACAATCTCGCTTCTTTGGACGAAGAGGTGGTGAATGCCCTGGCTTCGGTTGGGTGCATTTATGCAATTCTTCCGATAGAGCACGGATCGGATTGGATGCGAAACAAAATCATCGGGAAAAAATTACCCCAAGATAAAATATTTGAGGTGATGAACCTTTATAAAAAACACAAGATTCAGACAAGGGCCATGTTTATCATGGGCTTTCCGGAAGACACCTCGGAAACGCTCGGTGAAACCTTGAAAATGATCGAAGAACTCGGTCCGGATATGGCCGATGTGTTTACCTTGATCCCGTTCCCCGGAACAAGGGTTTTCAGGCAGGTCGTAGAGGAGGGGCTTCTGGTTGAAAATATCGACGAATCACAACTTTGGGCAGGGATGCTCCCTCTTAACACCAAGGGTAATGAATTCTATATCAAGCCTGCTGCGATGGCACTCGATGAGCTGGCGTACTGGAGAAAGACCTTCGACAATATTTCGGCCGAGTTGATTGGAAAAAGGAAAAAATAGTGAAAAAAATATTGTGCGGAGAAGATATCGGT
>CALJLX010000123.1 GCA_937982495.1 uncultured Desulfuromonas sp. | reverse complement strand
TGGACATCAACCGCCTCGACGACGAGGGGCTCGGGATCGGCTACTACCAGACCAAGGAAGTGCTTATCGCCGGCGCCCTGCCCGGCGAAAAGGTGACCTTCGCCATCGAGCACGAAGGGCAGCGGCGCATTATCGGCCAGTTGCGCAAAGTGCTGCGCAAGAGCGTCGAGAGGGGCGTGCCGAGTTGCCAACGCGCCCAGGACTGCCAGGGCTGTTCGCTCATCGCCATGAACTACCCGGCGCAGTTGCGCTTCAAGGAAGCCAAGGTCCGCCGTCATCTGAGCAACCGGACGCCGCTGGCCGAAGTGCCGGTGCTCCCCATCCTGGAAGCCGAGCAACGCCTCGGCTACCGCACCAACGCCAAACTTGTGATGGCCAAGGAACGGGGGGAAGTCAAGATCGGCCTCTACCGCCGGGGGAGCCACGCGGTGGTGGATATCGCCGACTGCCCTTTGCATCATCCCCTGATCAACCGCATCGTCGCCGTGGTCAAGGAAGAGATCGCGCGGCAGGACATCTATCTGTATAACCCGCGCAGTAAACGGGGGCTGTTGCGCTACCTGACGATCAAGGTCGCCCCGGCGGCGAACCGGGCGATGGTCACCTTCGTCTGCGCCGAGCGCAATTTCCGGGATCTCACCCATCTCGGCAAGTGGCTGATGAAAAAGGTGCCGGAAGTCGTCTCGGTGCAGCAGAACATCAACAGCGCCGAAGGGAATGTGATTTTCGGTCGGGAAACGTTGAAAATGCTGGGAGTGCCCGATCTGATCGATCAGGTGGGGGAGATCCGCCTGCGCATCGCGCCGACCTCTTTCTTTCAGGTGCACAACGAGCAGGCGGCGCGCATCTATGCCCAGGTGCGCCAATGGGCCGGGCTGAAACCGGGGGAGATCGCCGTCGATCTCTACTGCGGCATCGGCGGCATCGCCCTCAACCTGGCCCAGGACGCCGGGAGGGTGATCGGCATCGAGGTCAGCGAGGAGGCGGTGCGCAACGCCCGCGAGAATGCCCGCATGAACGAGCGGAACAACTGCGTCTTCATCGCCGGCGACGCCGCCGAACTGATCCACGATCTGGCCGGGGAGCTGCCGCCGGGGAGTGTCGCGGTGCTCAATCCCCCCCGGGGCGGCTGCGCCGAGGAGGTCTTGACCGAACTGGCGGGCCTGGCGCCGCGCACGATCATCTACGTCTCCTGCAATCCCGAGACCCTGGCCCGGGATCTGGAGCTGCTGCACCGCCTCGGCTATGGGACCGAAGCGGTACAGCCGGTGGACATGTTCCCCCAGACCCCACACGTGGAATCGATCGCGCGGCTGTCGCCGCTGCCGAAAAAAACTGAACGGCTTTAGGGCGTTTCCATCTCCGCCAAACGCTCCCGGGCCTGGGCGGCGTAGGGGGAATCGGGATATTTTTGCAGGATTTCCCCGTAAAGCTGCCGCGCGTGCTCGGCATTGTACTGGCGCTCTTCGAGTTGGGCGGTGTCGTAAAGATCTTTCGCCCGGTCGCCGCAAGCGCAGAGCAGAAGCGCCAGGCACCCGGCCAGAAACAGTTTTTTCATGACAATCCTCCGTGACGGCTGTTGACGATCGCGACCGGCAGCGCCGGTCCTCGACACCATGCCGCGCGGAAGGACGCTTGTCAAAAGGATTTCGTACCTCAATCCACGCGCAAAGGAGGTTTCCCGCCGATGAAAACCCTTGATTGCCGCTTGCGGAAATGCCCCGGCCCGGTGGTCGAAACCCGCAAACAACTGCTGGCCGAACCGAATGAACCCCTGACCGTGCTGGTCGGCGACGACACCGCCCGGCAGAATGTCTCCCGCCTCGCCCTGAGCCTCGGCTGCCGGGTCCAGGCCACCGCCGACGAAGGCGGCTTCTCCCTGGAAATCATCCCCGGCGTCGCGCCCACCACGGAAACCGCCGCGCCGGCCCGGGGGAAAACCGTCGTTTATGTGGCCGCCGAGGTCATGGGCGCGGGGGACGACGACCTGGGGCATATTCTGATGAAAAACTTCATTTTCACCCTGGCCGAACTGGAGACGCCACCCGATGCCATCCTCTTTGTCAATGGCGGGGTCAGGCTGACGACCGCGGGTTCCGGCGTCATCGAACCCCTGGAGAAACTCGCCTGCAACGGTGCCGACATCGCCTCCTGCGGCCTCTGTCTGGAATTTTTCGGACTCAAAGACAAGCTGACAGTCGGCCGCCCCACCAATATGCTCGACATCGTCGAGCAACTGACCCGCGCCGGGCGCGTCATCCGCCCCTGACCCGCCCCGCACTCTCCCCCTGCCGCCGGACATGGCGCCGGCGGCAGTCGTCAAAACAAGCTTTCATCCATTAAACCCTTCTTCACACCCCGCCTCTTTCGTCTGTCTCCCCCCTTCCAGAACCCTAAGCCTGCTCCGTCATGTCGACAAATCTCTTTGTTTTATAAGAAAAATTTTTCTTGAAAAAAAATAAAACGCTGTATCATTATATCAATGTACGCGGCATCGCGTTTTCGGATCGGGCATTTCGCCGATGGTTTCGGGATGGATCAATAATAGTCAGACCTGGGCCATATTGACTCGCAAAACGCCCCAGGATAGCGGGACAACAGGTATTCCCCGCGCGCGGAGACCGGACTTTTCCCGGCTTCATGCTCGACAAGGGTTTTGGCCCGCATCTTGCTAACATATGAAGTGGCATGTTGGACATCATCACAAAAATCCGCAATCTTTTATAAAGAAAGGCCAAACCCATGCGCGTCGACTTTCCTCTGGAACAGATTTTCGGCCGACCTCCCCGCGAGGTCGAACAACTCTTTCGCTCGCAAGGGATCGATCCGGAGCTGCCCTACAGCTCCAAAATCACCTTCGCCGGCGTGACCATCGAGCAGGACATCCCCCGCGACCAGCGGCCGTCCCGCTTCTTCATACCGATCCCGGCCCGCACCTACTGATTTACCCTCCGGGGTGTCCCGTCACCGACGGGGCACCCCGCCCCCTTCCGCCACGCCTTTCTTGTGCTTTTCCCCCCGCCATGTTATTTTCCCCCGACGGATTCATCGCATTATCTCTATCTATCAACCTGAAGACCTGACTCCGACCCCAGGGGCACTGGGGATGGAGCCTGCGCAGGAACAAATACGCATGTCCCAACAGCGCCACATCATCATCGGCACCGCCGGTCACGTCGACCACGGCAAGACCGCTTTGATCCGCGCCCTGACCGGCCAGGAAACGGATCGCCTCAAGGAAGAGCAGGAACGGGGCATCTCCATCGATCTCGGCTTCGCCGCCTTTCGCCTGCCCGGCGGACAGGTGGCGGGAGTGGTCGACGTCCCCGGTCATGAGCGTTTCATCCATAACATGCTCGCCGGCATCGGCGGCATCGATCTGGTGCTGCTGGTGGTGGACGTCAACGAGGGGGTCATGCCCCAGACCCGCGAGCATCTGCAGATTTTGCAGCTGCTCGACGTCCGCCAGGGGATTCTGGTGCTGACCAAGTGCGACCTGGCCGAACCGGACTGGATCGACATCGTCGAGGAGGAGATCCGCGAGGAGGTCGCCGCGACCTTCCTCAAGGGCGCCCCCTGCCTGCGGGTTTCCGCCCTCACCGGCGAAGGGATGCCGGAACTGACGGCGGCCATCGCCGAGGCGGTGAAACACCTGCCGCCCAAGGACGCCGACGGCCCCTTGCGCCTGCCGGTCGATCGCCACTTCAGCGTCGCCGGTTTCGGCACGGTGGTCACCGGCACCCTCCTTTCCGGCACGGTGCGGCCGGGGGACGCGGTGGAGGTCATCCCGCCAGGACTGACCGTGCGCGTGCGGGAAATCCAGGTCCACGGCAACAAGCTGAGCGAGGCGCGGGCCGGGCAGCGGGTCGCCCTCAACCTGGCCGGACTCGACCGCGACCGCCTGCAGCGCGGGGCGGTGGTCGGCGCGCCGGGCATCTTCGAGCAGACCGAGCGCCTCGACGCGCGCCTGACGCTCTTGCCTTCGGCCCCTCGCCCACTCAAGTTCCGCGATCCCGTCCACTTCTATCTCGGCACCGCCCGGGTCATCGGCATCGTCGCCCTGCTCGACCGCGACCAGCTGGAGCCGGGGGAAAGCGCCCTGGTGCAGATCCACCTCGACCGGCCCCTGGTCGCCCACCGCCAGGACCGCTTCATCGTCCGCTCCTACTCGCCGATGACGACCATCGGCGGAGGGTTGGTCATCGACCCGGCACCGATCAAGCACAAGCGCTTCCGCGACGAGGTGATGGCCGCCCTGAAGGCGCTGGAATCGGGGGAGATGGCTTTTCTGCTGCAAAAACTCGGGGAGCAGGTCTGCCCCCGGGTCAAGGATCTGGAACTTGCCTCGGGCCTGGGACGGGAGCGCATCGAGCAGCACCTGACGGCGCTCAGGGACGATGGCCGCGCCGCCCGCCTCGGCGATCAGTGGCTGACGGCGGAAACCCTGCGCGCCTGGCGCCGCCAGCTGAGCGAGGCGACCCGCCAGTATCACGAGCAGCACCCCTTGCAGCCCGGCATTCCCCATGCCACCCTCAAGGGTTCGCTTCCCGCCAAGCTCGCGCCCAAAGGCTACGAGCAGCTGCTGGCCGAGGCCCTGGCCGCCGGGGAACTGCACCAGCAGCAGGAATGGTTGCGCCTGCCGGACTTCGCGCCGACCCCGACGGCGGCTCAGCAAAAGGTCATCGACCTGCTCGCAGCGACCTACCGCGCCGAGGGGGTACAGGCCAAGAACCGCAACGCCATGCTCGAACAGCTGCGCCTCGACCAGGACACGGCCGAGGACTGCTTCGCCCTGCTCTTCGCCGACGGCCGGCTGATCAAGCTCAACGAAGAAAGTTTTCTCCACCGGGATTGTTACAATCAGGCCCTGGCCCAGCTCATCGGGCACTTCGCCGCCCACGAGACCCTGACCATGGCCGAGTTCCGCGACCTGCTCGGCAGCGCCCGCAAACAGACCCAGGCGCTGCTCGAATACTTCGACCGGCAGAAATACACCCTGCGCAAGGAAGACCTGCGGGTGGCCTGGCAACTGCCGAAGGCTCCCGAAACACGAGGATAAGATGACCGAACAACCGATCAAGCTCACCGCACTCTCCAAAACCAGCGGCTGAGCCGCCAAGCTGGCCCCCGGGCCACTGGCGCAGGTGCTGCGCCAACTGCCGGTTTTCGCGGATGAAAATCTCCTTTCCAACGCGATCCCCCACGCCGACGCCGGGGTTTATCGCCTCGGGGCGGAGTGCGCCCTGGTTCAGTCGATCGACTACTTCACGCCGATCGTCAACGATCCCGCCACCTTTGGCCGCATCGTCGGGGCCAATGCCCTGTCGGACATCTACGCCATGGGCGCCCGGCCGCTGACGGTGATGAATCTCATCGGCTTCCCCCGCTGCCTGCCCCAGGAGATGCTGGTCGAGATCCTGCGCGGCGGCGCCGAGAAGGTGCGGGAAGCCGGGGCGGTCATCGTCGGCGGGCATACGGTGGAGGACGACGAACCCAAGTACGGCATGGCCGTCACCGGCCTAGTCGATCCGGCGCGACTGATCTCGACCCTCGGCGCCCTTCCCGGCGACGTCCTGATTCTGACCAAGCCCCTCGGCACCGGCATCCTCGCCACCGCCCTCAAGGGGGAGGTGCTGAGCGAAACGGATATCGCCGACGCCGTCGCCGGCATGGAGCAGCTCAACAAAACCGCCGCCGAAATCATGCTCGAAGTCGGCATCCATGCCTGCACCGACGTCACCGGCTTCGGCCTGCTCGGCCACATTCTGGAGCTGGCCGAGGTCAGCCGCGTCCAGGTCGAGATCGAGTCGGCGGCCCTGCAGGTCTATCCCCACGCCGTGGAGATGGCCGCCATCGGCCTGGTGCCCGAGGGCAGTTACAACAACCGTCAGCATTACCTGCCCCAGGTCGTCAACGGCACCGACCTGCCGCCGGAACTCCTCGACATCCTCGCCGACCCCCAGACTTCCGGCGGACTGCTCATCGCCGTTCCGCCGGAGAAGAGCGCCGAACTGCGACGGCGGCTACGCGCCGCCGGCTGCGGCGACTTTTGCATCGGCCGAATCGGCGAGGGGCGAGCGGGCACCTTGAAAGTGACCTGAGCCCGCACCCCGCCGCCTCATCAACGAAAAAGGGCCGTCGACGCGGCCCTTTTTCGTTGCCATTAAGCGCTTAAAACCACCCCCCTCGATCCCCCCTTGTCAGGGGGGAGGAACAGGCCGGGCCTAGCAGAGCGGCGCGGCATCCGCCGCCGTCGCCACCTCGCTGCGGTTGCGCCCATTCGCCTTGGCCCGGTAAAGGGCTTTATCGACAGCCCTGATGCTGTCATCCAGGCTCATGCCGGGGCGATAAGAGCCGGCACCGAAGCTGAGGGTGACGACGATGGGCTTTCCTTCCCAGACCGTCACCAGCTCCGCCACCGCCAGACGCAGCTTTTCCGCCGCCGACAGCGCCGCCTCCTCGTCGGTATTGGCCAGCATCAGCAGAAACTCCTCCCCCCCCCAGCGACCGCAGACATCCTCGGCGCGCGTCGATTTCGCCAGCACGTCGGCGACGCGCTTGAGCACCTGATCCCCCGCCGGAT
>CALJLX010000122.1 GCA_937982495.1 uncultured Desulfuromonas sp. | reverse complement strand
AGGCCGTCGATGCCGGCCATGGCCGGAGTCTCAAGCTCCGAGGAGGCGCCAAAATGCCCTCCCGCGTAATTGGTCGCGGCCTTGTACGGGAAGCGGGATTTGGTTCCCGAGCCACCGGGAGCGAAGTAGGGCGAATCGTAGTACCCGGCGATCTTCGCGGTGGCGCCGAAGGTGGACTGAAAGCCCCAGGGGGTGGTAAGGCCGGCCGTGGCGGTGAGGTGGCAATCGAAGCAAAGACTGGCGCCGGGGTTGCGCTGGTTTTTCTCCCCCAGGGATCCGCCGGCCACCGGTTTGTAGCTGACCGCGTAGCCCCCCTTGCCGGCGCTGGTCTCCTTGAGGAGTCCGCCGTTTACCGTCGCGCCGGCATAGCTCGTCGTTTTGCCGACCACATTCGAGCCATGGGCGTTGTGACAGTCGCAGCAGGCCACGTTGACCAGGCCAGCGCGGGTATTGGGCAAGGCCCCGTCGACCCCCGTTCCCGCCGGACCTTCCGACCAGCCGCCGTGATTGCCGGTGGCGTTGCCATGGGCCGAATACGCCTTGAGCTGGTTTTTCGGCGCGGCATTGGCCACCCCCGGGTATTTGCCGAAGGTCGTCGCGCCGTCCTGGCTGTAGCGGGCGGCGATGCTGGTACCGTCCCAGGCATAGGTCTGTGGCGTCTTGCCGTCGCCGAAGGGTTCGGTCGTACTGTTTTGATCGCTGTGACAGCCGAGGCAGTGCTGGTTGATTTTGGCGATTTCGGCGCGCGAGCCGTCCGCCCGGTACTGAATCGCCGAGATCCCGGGGGCGTGGGCCAAGGGTCTCGCCCCGGCGCCGTAGATGACCAGATCCACCGCCGCGCCCGGTTCGCCGCTTCCGCCATGATAGGCCGGATCGATGCCGCCGTCGCTCAGCGCTTCCCAATGGCAGGCGAAGCAATGGCCGTCGCTGACCGTTGTCCCCTGGATATGGTGGGAGTTGGCCGCGAACTGGCCGGAGATCGCCGCCCGCTGCCCTTGCGCCACGCCGTGACAGGCGAGGCAGCCGGTTCCCCCCCAGGTCGCCGCGGTGCCGGCGTGACAGCTGATGTCGCCGCAGCTTTTGGGGCCCGGCGCAAAAGTAAATTCGCCGAGGACATCGACGGTTTCATCGAGGTGGGTGGTTCCCGCTTCGGGCAGGGGATGGCAGGACCCGCAGGAGTTGTTGCCGCCCAGGGCTTCAACATGCCGGAGATGGGAACCGCCGTCGTCGAACTGGGCGTATTGGGAATGCAGATTGTTGGCGAGGCCGTCGGGCCAGGCGGCACCGCTGCCGCTGTTGCCGTGGCAATCGGCGCAACCGGCGCGAAAGCCGGTTTTGTGAAGGTGGCAGGAGACGCAATCGCTGCCGTTGAAATGCCCCAGGCTGCCGCCGTCGGCGACCTGGTTGGCGGTGTCGAAGCGATGATAACGGGTCCGGCTGTGGCAGACCTCGCAAACCCTCTCCGAGGAGGTGTGTTCGCCGCTGTCGTCACCGTAGTCGGAAGAAGCGCCCGGGATGGCGGAGAGGGCCGTCACCGCGCCGCCGGCGAAAGAGCCCTCTTCAGCCGTGATAATATCGCGGATGCGTTTGATGTTGCCCTTGGCCGACTGTCTGGCGTGACAGCTGTCGCAGCCGATGATGCCGTATTGGCCGTCGGCGGTGCCCCAGCCCTGGGGCCATTTGCGGGCAGGGTTCCACTGGCCGCCATGGTCTTCACAAGAATCCTGGGTCAGATATCCGGAGTATCCGCAGGCAAATTGATTGGAGTTATGGAGCAGGGAGGGGGACGCCCCTCGTGCGATAACCGGCAGAAAGCACAGAAGCGTTAAGATGGACAATAGGCAAATGGAAAAATGGATGTAACCCGCGCTCTTCTCCCGGGTGGGACGCGATATGGCAATCCTGTATCCAGGGCAAGCAGTCATTCCCTCCCCCTTTGATGTCACGCAGAAAAATTACATAAAAATCCCCGGGCTCTATTGTGTATGTTTGTCGCCACCTTCCCCCCGAGGCTGGAAGCACATGTTTATGACGGAATCCCCCTCCGTCAAATGGCGGAGATTAGCGAAGAAATAACCAAAGAGTACGTCGATTCCCGCCGACATCGCGGCATTCTTGACGTGTCCGCCGGTTTAGGTTTTACGGAAACGCTCCTGCTGCTTATGGTCAGCGGCAATGATCTTAGGTTCCTTCCGTGTCGGTATGAAGTCTACCGTTTTTGTCGGATATTGATAACGCAAAATCTGAGCCAATAGCTGTTGGCTGTCGAGCCCGGAGGGAAGTCTTTTAGGCTCCAGCGATTTTAATTCTTGCTTTTCGAAACGACTCCGTGCTAGGGTCACTTTACTTAAGCAAGTTTGTGTGGATTTTTGACGCTCACCGGATGGACAAGGTGTTTGTCCGGACCAAAAACACAGGCCCTCTTGGGCGTGTGTTTTTTCATTTTATGGGCGGTTGAAGTGCGCACGACAAAAAGTTCCCCAGGGGAACGTGGAGAAAAAAATGGCAGAAGGTACCGTGAAGTGGTTTAACGACGCAAAAGGTTTTGGTTTTATCGAGCAGGACAATGGGCCCGACGTATTCGTCCATTTTTCCGAAATTCAAGGGGACGGTTTCAAATCCCTCGCCGAAGGTGATCGCGTGAGTTTCGCGGTGACCCAAGGTCAAAAAGGCCCGCAATCGGCCAATGTGCGCAGAATTTAAGCAGGATTTTGCATAGCATGAAAAAGAGCCCCGCGAATTTTCGCGGGGCTCTTTGTTTCGGCGGTTCCATTCCCCCCGTTCTCGCACGTCCGAGCGCGGGACATCCCCGAAAGGAAAATCACCAGGATGGCCAGAAAACCTAATTACGGTTACGAAAAACGCCAGAAGGAAATCGCCAAGAAAGCAAAAAAAGAAGAAAAGAAAAAGAACAAACAAGAGGCGCGGGAAGAGTCGTCCGCGGAGATCCCCGAGGACGAGTAACTCCCGGGTCGTTTCCCGCTTCCTGCTCCCCCTGCCGGCGACTTTTTAAGGGCCGTCGACCCTTCCCGCTTTGCTCATCCCCCATCCCTTTCTTCAGGTTTTGCCGTCCCGTTTGTTACCTGTGAGCCGATTTCGCTCCGCCCGCGCGGGTGGGTATGGTAAGTTGCCCCTCGAACGTTCCCAGGCGACGAGGTTCGCTTCGCGCCGCAACCGACGGAGGATCCATGCAGAATTGGCCGCCAGGGGGCGACCCCGATCTCCTCGAACGCAAGATCAACGAATTTATCGCCCGCTTCAAAGGACAAAAGCCGCCCCTGAAAGTGTTTGTCGGCATCTTTCTCGTGCTGTTGCTGGTTTTCGGCGTCAACAGCAGCTTCTATCAGGTCGGCACCGAAGAAACCGGGACGGTGCTGCGTTTCGGGCAATTCACCGGCTTCGCCCAGCCGGGCCTGCATTTCAAGCTCCCCTTCGGGATCGATACGGTCTATCTGGTCAAGACCGGAAGGGTCATGAAGGAAGAGTTCGGCTTTCGCACCGTTCAGCCCGGACTGCGTCCGACCTACTCCAAGGAAGGCCTGAACGAGGAGGCGCTGACCCTCACCGGCGATCTCAACGTCAGCGACCTGGAGTGGATCGTCCAGTATCAGATCGCCGACGCCTTCAAGTATCTCTTTCGCATCAAGGATCCCCAGTCGACCATTCGCGACGTCGCCGAGGCGGCGGTGCGCAAGGCGGTGGGCAACTCCAATGTGACCGAAGTGCTCACCACCGAGCGGGCCCTGCTCGCCGGCGCCATCGAGAAGGATTTGCAGGCGATTCTCAACAGCTACGACATCGGCGTGCGCATCGTCACGGTCAAGTTTCAGGACGTCAATCCCCCCGAGTCGGTCAAGGCGGCCTTCAACGAGGTCAACGAGGCCGAGCAGGAAAAGGAAAGCCTGATTTTCCAGGCCCGGGAGCAGTACAATCGCGAGGTGCCCAAGGCGAGTGGGGTGGCCAAGAGCGCCATCCTCGAAGCCGAAGGCTACGCCCTCGAACGGATCAATCAGGCCAAGGGGGAGGCCGGCCGCTTTCTCGCCCTGCACGCCGAATACCGCAAGGCCCCGGAAGTGACCCGCGAACGTCTCTACCTCGAAACCCTCGAAACCATCCTGCCCCGCCTGGAGGAGATCTACATCATGGACGAGAAGGGTTCCGGCGCCTTGCCGCTGCTCCCCTTGCGGAGTCCGAAGGAAGGGGGCCAGGGATGAAAAATCGGCTTCTTATCCCCGTCGCCATTTTTCTTCTGCTGCTTGGTCAATCCGCGCTCTTTGTCGTCGAGGAGGGAGAACAGGCCATCGTCACCCAGTTCGGCAAGCCGGTCGACGAAGTAAAGTACGCCGGTTTGCACGTCAAGATTCCGCTGATCCAGGAAGTGCGCCGCTTCGACCGCCGGATTCTCAAGTGGGACGGCGATCCCAACCAGATTCCCACCAAAGACAAGCGCTACATCTGGGTGGACGCCACGGCCCGCTGGCGGATCGTCGATCCGCTGCTTTTCTACACCACCGTCGCCACCGAGCAGGGGGCCTTGAGCCGCCTGGATGACATCCTCGACTCGGTGGTGCGCGACGCCGTTTCCAGTCACCTGCTGGTGGAACTGGTGCGCGGCAAGGATTATCAGCCGCCCGAAGGAACGGTTGAAATTCTCGATTTCGAGGGGCAGAAAATTGAGGCCGAGAATCTGACGGGGCGCGAGGAGATCCTCGCCGACATCCTCACCGAGGCGCGCAAGAATATCCCCGAATATGGCATCGAGATGATCGACTTGCAGATCAAGCGGATCAACTACGTCGAGCAGGTGCGGCTGCGGGTTTACGAGCGGATGATTTCCGAGCGGAAAAAGGTCGCCTCCCAGTTCCGTTCCGAAGGGGAGGGCGAAAAGGCCAACATCCTCGGCCAGATGCAGAAGGAGCTCAAGCGCATCGAATCCGACGCCTATCGCGAGTCGGTACAGATTCGCGGCCGCGCCGACGCCGAAGCCGCCGCCATCTACGCCGAGGCCTACGGCCGCGACCCGGAATTCTACGCCTTCGTGCGAACCCTCGAATCGTACCGCAAGGCGCTCAAGGCGAATTCCAAACTCGTCATCTCCACCGAATCGGATTTCTACCGTTTCCTGCAAAAAAACCGCTAGCAGGGGTATCGGTGCTATAAAAAAGGAGGGAAGGGCCGACAGGGTTCTTCTCTCCTTTTGCGGTTTTTGGGGAGAAGGGCTTTCACCAAAGAGCACACAGAGTTCACAGCGAAAAGCATGAGATTTTTGATTTTCGTCGTTTTCCCTCAGTGCTCTCGGTGTCCTCTAGTGAGCGCAGCGAACGGGTGGTGAAAGCTTCTATGAATTTTGATGGATGAACAGCCCATGACGGAATCGTTGACCTTATCTTCACCCCGAAGCGCGCGCCCCGGCGGCCTGCGGGAGATGCTTGCCGTCGCCCTGCCGATGGTCGCTTCCCAGGCCTGCGAGACGGCGATGATGTTCGTCGACCGGCTCTTTCTCTCCCGGCTCGGCACGGCTCAGATGAGCGCGGCCATGGCCGGCGGGCTGACCGCCTTCATGATGACGACCTTCTTCATCGGCCTCATCGGCTACGCCACCGCCCTGGTCGCCCAGTACCTCGGCGCCGGGCGCAAGGAGTGCTGCCCCCGGGTCGTCACCCAGGCGCTGCTGCTGGCCGTCGCCGCCTATCCGCTGATTCTCGCCGCGCGCCCCCTGGCCCATGGGCTCTTCGCCGCCTCCGGCATCGCCCCCGAGCAGCTCGCCCCGCAACAGGCCTATTTCGACATCCTTCTCTACGGCGCCCTGCTCAGCCTGCTGCGCGCCGCCCTGGCCGGCTTCTTCTCCGGCATCGGCCGCACCCGGGTGGTCATGATCTCGACGCTGGTCGCCATGCTGGTGAACATCGCCGCCAACTACGTCCTCATCTTCGGTCGGCTGGGTTTTCCCGCCCTCGGTATTCGCGGCGCCGCCCTCGGCACCTTGCTCGCCGGATTTTGCGCCCTGCTGGTGTTGGCCGGGGCCTATTGGGGACGCTCCATCCGCCGGGAGTTCGCCGTCGGCGCGGCCTTGCGCCTCGACCGGGAGATCCTCGGCAAGCTCGTGCGTTACGGCTATCCGGCGGGAATCGAGCTCTTTCTCAACCTGATCGCCTTCACCTTGATGATCCTCCTCTTTCATGGCCACTCCCCGGCCACCGCCTCGGCGGTGACCATCGTCTTCAACTGGGACATGGTCTCCTTCGTGCCGCTGCTCGGCATCCAGATCGGCGTCGTCAGCTTGGTCGGTCGCCACATCGGCGCCGGACGGCCCGACATCGCCCAGCGGGCGGCGCGCTCGGGGCTGAAGATGGCCCTGACCTACTCTTCGTTGATTCTCATCCTTTTCGTCTCATTCCCCGCGCAACTGGTCGCGCTCTTCGCCCCCGCCGCCACCGAGGCCGTCTATGCCGAAGCCGCGCCCCTAGCCACGGTCATGCTGCGTCTCGCCGCCTTCTATGTGCTCGCCGACGCGCTGATGGTCGTGTTCAGCGGCGTGCTGCGCGGCGCCGGCGACACCTTCTGGGCCATGTGCATCTCCGTCGCCATGCACTG
>CALJLX010000121.1 GCA_937982495.1 uncultured Desulfuromonas sp. | reverse complement strand
GCAAGGATTTCTACGTGCCCAGCCGGGAACGGGCGATCTACGAACGGCTCACCGCTGCCAATCCCGGGCCCTTTCCCTCTGAAGCGATCCGCAAGGTCTTCCGCGAGATCATCTCTGCCTCCCTCTCTCTTGAACAGCCGATGAAGGTCGCCTTCCTCGGTCCCCAGGGCACCTTTACCCATGCCGCCGCCATGCAGCAGTTCGGCTTTTCCGCCCAGCTCATGCCGCAGAAGAGCATCCCGGCGATTTTCGAGGAAGTGGCCCGGGGGCGCGCTCCCTACGGCGTCGTGCCGGTGGAGAACTCCACCGAGGGGGTGGTTTCCCACACCCTCGACATGTTCATGGAGTCGGAGCTGAAGATCAACGCCGAGATCATGCTCGGCATCTCCCATTTCCTCATGTCCCGCAGCGGCCGCATGACCGACATCAAGAAGATCGTTTCCCATCCCCAGCCTCTGGCCCAGTGCCGCAAGTGGCTGGAGGAGAATCTGCCCGACGTCCCCCTGGTCGATGTCGGCAGCACCGCCCTGGCGGCGCAGATGGCGCTGGAGGACGAAAGCTTCGGCGCCATCGCCAGCGAAATGGCGGCGACGCTCTACGGCTTGCAGGTGGTGAAGGAGCGCATCGAGGACAATCCCAACAACTTTACCCGCTTCCTGGTTATCGGCCAGAACACGCCGGAGCGCAGCGGCCGGGACAAGACCTCGCTGATGTTCAACATCAAGGACCAGCCGGGGATTCTCTACCGCATGCTCGAACCCTTCAGCAAGCGGGAGATCAACCTGTCCAAGATCGAGAGCCGGCCGATGAAGAAGAAGGCCTGGGAATATATCTTCTTTCTCGATATCGAAGGGCACATCGACGACGCGCCGATTGCGGCCGCGGTCACCGAGCTCAAGGATTATTGCCAGTTTCTCAAGGTGCTCGGTTCCTATCCCCGGGCCCGCTGAATTCAAGAATATGGACGAACGGACGGAATGCCGATGAATCATTGTTTGGTGCCACGTTTGGCGGTGGTCGGGGTCGGCCTGATCGGCGGTTCCCTGGCTCTCGCCCTCAAGGCGGCCGGGGCGGTCGGCGAGGTGGTCGGTATCGGCCGCGGCCGGGCCAACCTCGACAAGGCCCTGGAACTGGGGGTGATCGACCGCGCCACCCAGGATCTGGCCGAAGGGGTGCGGGATGCCGATCTGGTTTTTCTCGCCACGCCGGTCCTCTCCCTGACCGAGGTGGCGGCGACGGCCGCGGCGCACATGAAGCCGGGGGCGATCCTCACCGACGGCGGCAGCGTCAAGGGCTCGGTGGCGGCGGCGATCGAGCCCTTGCTGCCTGAAGGCATCCATTTCGTTCCCGGACATCCCATCGCCGGCACCGAGAAGAGCGGGGCCGAGGCCGCGTTCGCCACCCTCTACCAGGGGCGCCGCTGTATCCTCACGCCGACGGCCCATACCGATGTCGGGGCGCTCGATCTGGTGCGCCGGGTCTGGGAGATCGCCGGCAGTTCCGTGGTGCTGATGGATGTGGAAAAGCACGACCGCATTCTCGCCGCCATCAGCCACCTGCCACACATGGTCGCCTACTCCCTGGTCAACGCCGTCGGCTCCTACGACCGTTACGAGGAAAACATCCTCGAATATTCCGCCGGCGGTTTCCGCGACTTCACCCGCATCGCCTCCTCCGACCCGACCATGTGGCGGGATATCGCCCTGACCAACCGCGACGCCCTGCTGGAGATGATGGAGCGCTGCGAGGCCTTTTTCGCCGAGCTGAAAGAGGATGTGCGCAACGGCGAGGCGGACAAACTCTACGAATTTTTCCTGCGCTCAAAAGAGCTGCGGGATGCCATCGTCAAATGACGGAGACTGCCCCCATGAACGAAACCCGAACCGTTACGCCCGCCCGATCCCTGCGCGGCGAGATCACCGTTCCCGGTGACAAGTCCATTTCTCACCGCTCCATCATGCTCGGCTCCCTGGCGCAAGGCACGACCCGGGTGCGCGGCTTTCTTCACGGCGAGGACAACCACGCCACTCTCAACGCCTTCCGCGCCATGGGCATCGTCATCGACGAACTCCCGGGCGGCGATCTGCGCATCGAAGGGAAGGGGCTGCACGGCCTGACCGAGCCGGGGGATGTCCTCGACTGCGGCAATTCGGGGACGACCATCCGACTGATGACCGGGCTGCTCTCCGGACAGAACTTCTTTTCGGTGCTGACCGGCGACCGCTACCTGCGCAAGCGGCCGATGAAGCGGGTGCTCGCGCCCCTGGCGACCATGGGAGCCCGCATCTGGGGGCGGGGCGGGGGTGAACTGGCGCCGCTGGCCATCCACGGCGGAGCGCTCAAGGGGACCGAGTACGACTCGCCGATCTCCAGCGCCCAGGTCAAGTCGGCCTTGCTCCTCGCCGGGCTCTACGCCGAAGGTCCGACCACGGTCCGGGAGCCGCACCTCTCCCGGGATCACAGCGAGCGGATGCTGCGCTATTTCGGCGCCGAGGTACGCCCTTTCGAAGGCGGGGTCACCGTGACGCCCCAGCCGCAGCTGGAAGGGCGCGAGGTTGCCGTCCCCGGGGATATCTCTTCGGCGGCCTTTTTCATGGTCGCAGCACTGATCGTTCCCGGCGCCGAGCTGCTGATCCGCAACGTCGGCGTCAACCCTACCCGCAGCGGCATCATCGACATCCTGCAAGCCATGGGCGGTTCCATCGAACGGCTGAACGCGCGGGAACTCTCTGGCGAGCCGGTGGCCGACCTGCTGGTGCGGGGCAGCTCCCTCAAGGGGATCGAAATCGGCGGGGCCGTGGTGCCCCGGGCCATCGACGAGTTTCCGGTGATCAGTGTCGCCGCCTCTTTCGCCGAAGGGACGACCATTATCCGCGATGCCAGGGAACTGCGGGTCAAGGAGACCGACCGCATCGCCGCCATGGTCAGCGAACTCTCTGCTCTCGGCGGCCGGGTCGAAGCCCGCGACGACGGCATGGTGATCGAAGGGGTCGAAAGCCTGACCGGCGGGTCGGTGAAATCCCACGGTGACCATCGTATCGCCATGAGCATGGCCGTCGCCGCGCTGCGGGCGCGCGCCGAAGTGACCATCGACGACACGGCCTGCACGGCCACCTCGTTCCCCAATTTCTGGTCGTTGCTCGATAACGTTCGTGTCTGATTTCATCTCGTGGGGGCTTCTTGAAACGTGAATTGATTGTGGCGATCGATGGCCCGTCTGGGGCCGGTAAAAGCACCTTGAGCAAGACTCTGGCCAAGGAACTGGGCTATCACAATATCGACACGGGGGCTATGTACCGTTCGGTGGCCCTGGCCGCCAAGCGCCGGGGCATCGATCCGACGGACGAAACGGCGCTGGGGCGCTTGGCCGAATCGGTTCGCATCGAGTTTATCCGTCAGGGCGAGGGGGAACGGGTGCTGCTGGATGGCGAGGATGTCTCCTCGGCGATCCGCACTCCCGAGATCAGTTTGCTGACCTCAAGGATCTCCGCTTATGCCGGAGTCCGTCAGGCGATGGTGGAGTTGCAGCGAAAGCTGGGGGCCCAGGGCGGCGTTGTGCTGGAAGGCCGCGATATCGGCACCGTGGTCTTCCCCCAGGCCGACGTGAAGTTTTTTCTCAGCGCCTCGACCACGGAAAGGGGACGGCGCCGTTACGAGGAGTTGCGCGCCAAGGGACTTGCGGTCGAGCTGGAGCAGACGATCGCCGAAGTCGAGTCGCGGGACGCGGCCGACAGCGCCCGGGAATGCGCGCCCCTGGTTCAGGCCGAGGATGCCTTGGTGATCGATTCCACCGCCATGAACATCGATGAGGTGCTTCGAACCATGCTGCAAGAAGTGCGACACTGTCAGCGGAACAAGCATTCTTCACATCCGGAGAGCGCGGCGTGAAGATCATTCTCGGCGAAAGCGCCGGCTTCTGTTTCGGTGTGAAACGCGCCACCCATATGGCTTTTGCGGCGACCGAGGAGCATCAGGGGGAACGTATCTGTTCCTTGGGGCCGATCATCCATTCGCCGCAACTGGTCAAGCGCCTGGAGGAGCAGGGGGTCGAGGTCGTCCGGCAAGTTCCGGACATCTCCGGCGGGGTGGTGATCATTCGTTCTCATGGCGTGACCGCCGAGGAGATGGAGGAAATTTACGCCCGGCGCCTGGCCGTGGTCGACGCCACCTGTCCCTTCGTGAAGAAGGCCCAGGAATATGCCGGAATGCTCAGCGAGCAGGGATACACTCTGGTGCTGGTCGGAGAAAGAGAACATCCCGAGGTCCGGGGGATCGTCTCCTATGCCCGCAACGGCGAGGTTTACGTCGTTTCCGGTCGCTTCGAGGCGGAGGAAGTGCCGGCGCGCAAGCGCATCGGCGTGGTCGCCCAGACCACCCAGTCCTATGCCAACCTCCGGGAAGTCATTGATGTCTGCCTCGGCAAAAGCCAGGAACTGCGGGTCTACAACACCATCTGCGACGCCACTTCGGTGCGTCAGAACGAGGCTCGCGCCATCGCCGGGCAGGTCGATCTGATGCTGGTTATCGGCGGCTTCAACAGTGCCAACACCACCCGTTTGGCCCAGATCTGCCGTGACCTCCAGCCTAATACCCACCACATTGAAACAGCGAATGAAATCGAGTCCGGTTGGTTCGCGGGGGTGACCTCCGTGGGGATCACCGCGGGGGCCTCAACGCCGCAATGGATCATCGATGAGGTGGTGGAAAAAGCATCCGCCGCCGGCAAATAAAAAGACGATAAAAGGGTTTGTTTTTTAAGAAGCTTTATGTTAAGGTCCGCTCTCATGGCCAGGCGCCATGACTGTCGTCGGACGACAGGAAAATCGCTAGGGGGTAACAAATCTCACATGGTGGAAAACACGGAAAATCAGGAAGAGTACATGGACGACGATTTCGAGGGAAGCTTCGAGGATCTCTTCGAGAACAGCCTCAAGGAATTGAAGGCTGGTAATGTTGTCGTCGGCACGGTGGTTCAGGTCAATCCGGATTCGGTTGTCGTCGATGTCGGCGGCAAGTCCGAGGGGCTGATCCCCATCAACGAGTTTCTTGACGAGCAAGGACATGTCAAGACCGACATCAAGGTCGGCGATCAGTTCGACGTGCTGATTGAACGCACCGAGAATGAGAACGGCCTGATCAGCCTCTCCAAGGAGAAGGCCGACCGCCAAAAAATCTGGAATGCCCTGGAAGAAGGCGCCGTGGTCGACGGGCGTATTTTGTCCCGGATCAAGGGCGGCCTTTCCGTCGATATCGGCGTCAATGCTTTTCTCCCCGGCTCCCAGGTCGATCTGCGCCCGGTCCGCAATCTCGACAAGATGCTGGGCGAGACCTATAGCTTCAAAATCATCAAGCTCAATAAGCGCCGGGGGAATATTGTTCTTTCCCGCCGTGTGCTTCTTGAAGAGCAGCGTGAGAACATGCGCGGCGATACCCTGAAGATGCTCGAAGAGGGCCAGGTCACCGAGGGTACGGTTAAAAACCTCACCGACTACGGCGCTTTCATCGATCTCGGCGGTATCGACGGACTGCTCCATATCACCGATATGTCCTGGGGCCGTGTGACCCATCCCTCGGACATTCTCAATGTCGGCGACAAGATCAATGTCAAGGTCCTCAAGTTCGACCGCGACAAGGAACGTGTTTCCCTCGGTCTCAAGCAGATCGCTCCCGATCCCTGGCTGGATGTGGAAGCTAAATTCCCCGTCGGCCAGAAAGTTACCGGCAAGGTCGTCAGTCTGACCGATTACGGTGCTTTCGTTGAGTTGGAAGAGGGCGTCGAAGGTCTGATCCATGTTTCGGAAATGAGCTGGACCAAGCGCATCAAGCACCCCAACAAGGTTCTGAGCATCGGTGACGAAGTCGAATCGGTGGTGTTGGCTCTCGACATTCCCAATCGTCGGATCTCTCTCGGTCTCAAGCAGGTCGAACCGAATCCCTGGGAAGTTGTCGGCGAGAAGTTCCCGATCGGTACCATCATTGAAGGGCAGGTCAAGAACATCACCGATTTCGGCATTTTTGTCGGCGTCGATGAGGGGATCGACGGCCTGGTGCATATCTCCGATCTTTCTTGGACCAAGCGGGTCAAGCATCCTTCCGAGATTTACAAGAAAGGGGATGTGGTTCGCGCCGTGGTGCTGAATATCGACCGCGAAAACGAGCGGTTCTCCTTGGGCGTCAAGCAACTGATGTCCGATCCCTGGGAGAGCATTCCCGTGCGTTACACTCCCGGCACGATTATTCGCGGCCAGGTGACCTCGGTGACCGACTTCGGTATTTTCCTCGAAGTCGAGGAAGGGATCGAAGGATTGATCCATGTTTCCGAGATCAGCAAGGAGAAGATCGACTCGCCGAAGAACTTCGCCAAGGTGGGCGAGGATCTTGAAGCGGTGGTCCTGCATGTCGATACCGTTGAACGTAAGATTGCCCTGTCCATCAAGCATCTCGCCGATCAGAAGGAAAAAGCCGAAGTCGATGCCTTCCTCGGTGCGCAGCGCAATGCCACTTCCAATTTCGGGGATCTGCTTCAGGGCGCCCTGCATAAAGCCGGTGGCGAAAAAGACGGGGAATAATTTTTTCTGAGTCAGAACCAGCCCCCGCAGCAACTGTTGCGGGGGTTTTCTGTTCTTGGGTTGGGATATGAATAAACGACCGTTACTCTTGGGGCTTGCGGTGTTCAGTGGCCTTTTTGTCGGCTGCTGGCTGATGATTTATCTGCTGAGCGGCTGGTTGGGTTCACGCCCGTCTTTCGCCGTCGGTGCCAAGGTCGGAGTAATTGAAATCAGCGGGGTGATCACCTCCTCTCGCCAGATCAATGAGCGTATTGTTCGATTCAAGGAAGACGAGTCGATCAAGGCGGTCGTTTTGCGGGTTGAATCGCCGGGTGGAGGTGTTGGACCCTCCCAGGAAATTTACGGCGAAGTCAAGAAATTGGCCAAGGTCAAGCCGGTCGTCGTTTCGATGGGCGCGGTCGCGGCCTCCGGAGGATACTACGTGGCCGCCCCCGCCGCGAAGATTCTTGCCAATCCCGGGACGATCACCGGCAGCATCGGGGTCATTATGGAATTCACCAATATTCGTGAATTGCTGGACAAGATCGGTCTGAGCAATCATGTGGTGAAAAGCGGCGAGCACAAGGATCTCGGTTCGCCGATTCGCCCCATGACCGCGGCCGAACGCAAACTTATTCAGACAATGATCGATGACGTACACAGCCAGTTTGTCCAGGCTGTGGCCGAAGGTCGTCGTCTCGATCTTGAAAAAGTCGAGATTCTCGCCGACGGGCGCATCTATACCGGCGCTCAGGCGCTGGCCGAAGGTCTGGTCGACCGCCTCGGCAATCTGCAGGATGCGGTGGATGTCGCAGCGGAACTCGCGGGGATTGATGAAAAACCCCGAGTGGTTTATCCACCAAAAGAAAAGGCGCCGTTTATCGAGTATTTCGTCGAGGAGACGATTACCCGGGTGCGACAGGAAATTCATGAACAGTCGTCCGGAGGGTTGAAATTTCTCTGGTCCGGCATCGAATAGGAGAGATCTTTTTATGACCAAAAGCGAGTTGATCGAGCGCTTGACCACGGTCAGTGGCACGGTAAACAAAAAAGAGGCCGAGTTGATCGTTAATACCATTTTCGACAGCATCGGCGACGCCCTGGTCGGCGGCGATCGGGTTGAAATCCGTGGGTTTGGTTCCTTCACCGTGCGTGAACGGGATGCCCGCGAGGCCAGAAATCCCAAAAGCGGTGAAATCGTCCGTATTCCCAACAAAAAGACCCCTTTTTTTAAAACCGGGAAGGAATTGCGGGAACGGGTCAATCGCTAAATTTCGCTCTGCTCCATTTTGGGAGGTTGCCATGATCAAGTCGCGAACTCATCTGTGTATTTCACCCGAATGGGTCGGAGAAGCGATTGCCTTGGCGGAAGGGCGGGCGGAGGTGCGGTTGACCACCCGCCAGGAAATGGTCGCCGATGAGCGTGGCTTGGTGCACGGGGGTTTTACTTTCGGCCTGGCTGACTATGCCGCCATGCTGGCGGTCAACGATCCCCATGTAGTTCTGGGCGCGGCGGAAGTCAGGTTTCTCGCGCCGGTGTCCCGTGGCGAAATCTTATTTGCTAGCGCGGAAGTTGTTGAAAGTGCCGGAAAGAAACATTTGGTTAAATGCACGATCAGTACTGACCGTCCCGTTTTTGAAGGAACCTTTACCTGTTTCGTCCTGCCGGGTCATGTCCTCGATAGTTGACCGTTGTGTCTTTAGCCCCTGAAACACTGACGCCCCGTCCGGTTTGGACGGGGCGTCAGTGCTCAACCTTTTGGCATGGCGGCGAAGGGACTCTACTCAATGATCCGGTTTTATTCCCCGAGGGTGGAGCACGGAAGCATCTTTCAGGAACGTCTTCTCCTTCTGCCCGAGGCGCTCGGGTTCCACGCCAGATGCATGACAGGCTCCGGGGTGAGGACGAGGTTTTAAAGTTTCGACCTGAGACTTAAGGGCGGTTCCCTGAAAGCCGCTTCAGGCGTCCCGTTGCTTGACGGGCTGGCACACCGCGACTTTGACCGGAAACCTTTTTCGCTAATGTTGGTCAATGCCTCAAAACGTCGTTTCGCACACCCCAGAGATAGACACGGGTCTTAACGACCATTTGTGAGTACATATTAACAGGAACTTATTTCGTGTCAACGAAAAATTATCAAACTCTTTTCTGTTTGTTCTTGTCCCCTGTCCTTCCCCTTAATTCGATTTATTCCTTATGACCATGTCCCGAAACATTTTCCAGCAGAAAGTTTACCGTTACTTGCCATCCGCCAAGGATGAGGGGATGCGCCTAGACCAGTATCTTGCCGCCTGTTCGGACGCGTTTTCCAGAACCCTGGTGCGTAAATTGGTTGATCTGGGGGGCGTGCATGTGGGGGGGCGGCGTATCCGCAAATGCGCTCATCCCATTTCCGCGGGTGAAGTGGTGGAAGTGCATGTGGACGGCCGACCCCTTGAGCCCTTCGAATTGGCTGACGGGCATGTGCTTTATCGTGATCCTTTCCTGATCGCCGTGAATAAACCGGCGGGGGTTGAAAGTCAGCCGACCCCCGCCCGTTACCGGGGAACTCTCTATGAGGCACTGCTTCATTATCTGCACAACCCTTTTCGCCCCAGGGACAAACCCGAACTCGGCATGGCGCAGCGGCTCGACCGGGAGACTTCGGGGGTGCTGCTCTTCTCCATCCACCGGCGCGCTCATGCCGGGCTGACGCAAGCGATTGCCGGACGTTCGGCGACAAAAATCTATCTCGCCTTGGTTTCCGGCTCCATGCCCACATCATCCGGGGAGTTTCGGTCTCTGCTTGCGCGCAATCGCGCTTCGAACCTCATGCGTTCCGTTGCCAAGGGGGGAAAGGAGGCGATCACCCGCTATCGGGTGCTGCAAGAGTGGGACGATGTCTCTCTCCTGGAAATCGAGTTGTTGACCGGACGTTCCCATCAGATTCGCGCCCACCTTTCCGAGGCGGGACACCCCCTTTTGGGAGATGTTCGTTATGGCGGTGCCGTGGCTGTAGCGGGGCTTGATATTCCGAGACAGATGCTTCATTCTTGGCGCCTGACCCTCGACCATCCCGTGGAACAGCGTAGGCTTAATATTGAAGCATCCCTTCCGGCGGACTTTCAGAAGATTGTCGATCAGCTTGAGGCCGGAGCGCAAGTCTAGCCTCGCCGGTCTTTCCCTTCGCATAATTCTCTCAAAGGATTGAGCATGAACGGCGTATTTCCCCAGATCGATCCGATTATATTTCAAATTGGTCCCTTGGCGGTCCGTTGGTACGGGTTGATGTATCTGCTCGGTTTTATCGGCGCCTATTTCGTGATTCGTCATCTGGCCCGCAGGCGAGAGCTGGAACTGTCTTCGGATCTCCTCTCCGATCTCCTTTTTTACGGGGTCATCGGCGTGATTCTGGGCGGCCGCCTGGGTTATACCCTCTTCTACAATTTCTCCTATTACATCCGCCATCCCCTTGAAATTCTTGCCGTATGGGAGGGGGGGATGAGTTTCCACGGTGGCCTGCTCGGCGTGGTCGTCGCCGCCGTGATTTTCTGCCGCCTCCGTCGCCTGCCGACGCTGCTGGTGGGGGATATCCTGGTGACCGCCGCACCCGTCGGACTCGGTCTTGGCCGGATCGGCAACTTCATCAATGGTGAGTTGTGGGGACGCGTCACCGGCCATCCCTGGGGCATGGTCTTCCCCGGCGCCGGTCCCGACCCCCGTCATCCGAGCCAGCTCTACGAAGCGGTGGGGGAGGGGCCTCTTCTTTTCCTGCTGCTTTATGCCCTCCATCGGCTGAAAGTGTCCCAGGGCGCGATTTTTTTCAGTTTTTTCCTCGGTTACGGCGCGATTCGTTTCGTTCTGGAATTTTTTCGTCAACCCGATGCCCATCTCGGTTTTCTCTGGGGAGGAGCGACCATGGGGCAGTTACTCTGTTTGCCGATGATGCTCGTGGGGGGGGTAGGTTTGGTCGTCGTTGTGCAAAGGAAAGGGCATCAATGAAGGCATTCAAGGGGATTATCTACGATTGCGACGGGGTGCTTTTCGAAAGCCGGCAGGCCAATCTCGCCTATTACAACCGGGTTCAGGAATATTTCGGGGAGCCTCCCGTTCGCTCCGAGGACAGGGAGCGCGCTCATCTCTGCCATACGGCCGCCAGCCCCAAGGTCTTCGAGGTTCTTCTGGGGCCCGATCGGGTCTCGGCCGCGCTGGAATTCGCCGCGACGGTCGATTATCGTCAGTTCATTCCCTATATGGAACCCGAACCGGGCATGGTCAACGCTCTCGCTACCTTGGCGCGGCATCTGCCTCTGGCGGTGGCCACCAACCGGGGTACCAGCATGCCGGAAATTCTGCGTCATTTCGAGCTTTGTGACTATTTCAGCGCGGTGGTGACGAGTCGTGACGTGCCGCGGCCGAAACCCTATCCGGACATGTTGTTGCTGGCCGCTGAGCGGTTGCGGCGAAAACCGGACGAACTGCTCTTTATTGGGGATTCGGAATTGGATCGCGAAGCCGCCGCCGCGGCGGGGATCCCCTTCGCTTCCTACAAAGGAGAGCTTGGGGCCGATATCGCAGTGCGGCATCACGCCGAGGTGGTAAGTCTGGTGTTTGGTCGGGAAGGTGAATAGGAAGTCTCGGCGCGAAAAGGCTCAAGTTGAGGGTTCGTGCGGTTACGGGACGAATCAGTTCAGGGTTTTCTGCATCTCCAGCACATTGCCGTGGGCATGTTTTTCATAGGTGACCCGGTCCATCAGGGTGCGGATGATGTAGATTCCCCGGCCGTGCTCATCCAGATTTTGGAAGTCTGGATTGGGCAGGGCGTTGACGTCGAATCCCTGCCCTTGGTCGTAAACCTTGATATTTAGAATACGATCGGCAAAGGTGATGGAGATGTGAACTTCTTTATCGGGATCCCCTTCGTTGGCATGGCAGATGGCGTTGGCCATGGCTTCGGTCAGAACCAGATTGAGGTGATAGGCCAATTCCTCGCGGTCCCCTTGGTATTTTTTCAGAGTGCGGGCAATATCTTCGCCGATCTTTCCGATCAGGCCCAGGTAGCGGGTCTGGTTTGGAACCTTGATGTCCACCTCGATCTTTTCGTTCATGAAAACCTCGATATGCGGCGGGTAAGGCCCCCTGGGGCCGGATGACCCTCAGGGGCCGGCCTCGATTCAGAAACTGGCCAGGGCTTCGGCCGTGTCGGGGAAGATCTCAAAGACGCGGTGCAGACGAGTCAGTTCAAACATGGATTTGACCTGGGATTGCAGTCCGCACAGTTTGAGATTACCGTTTCGGGCGCTGGCATTCTTGAAGCCGGACACCAGCGCTCCCAGTCCCGAGGAGTCGACAAAACGCACATCGTGCAGGGCGACCACGATATCATTCTTTCCTTCTTCGAAGAGGCTCAGCATCTGGCTTTTCAACTCGCCGCTGTTATGGGCATCCAGGCGCTCTTCCTTGACCTCGATCAGAACGACCGATCCTTTTTCCTCGATATTCAGCATCATTTTCTATTGACCTCCTGGTGACTGGATAAGATCTTCTTCCGGTATCGATCCGTTTCGCCTGTTTCCGCTTATCCCCCCTGAATTGTTACAGGATATTTTTTTATCCTAACATAACCGGTACCAAGTGTCATGCCTCAGTTTCGGCCGATTTTCAATCCGGGCCGTCCGAGACGGCCTTCATGACGACCAGGGAAACGTCATCCGTGAAATTCTGCATACCGGTGTATTCGCGAACCTGCTCCAGCAAGCTGTCGATGATTTTTTGCGGAGAATTCGGTTGCAGTTCATGCAGTAGCCAGCACAGGCGTTCCTCGCCGAAGAGTTCCCCTTCCGCATTTTCCGCTTCGATAATTCCGTCGGTATAGAGCACAAGCATATCCCCTGGGTTTAAGAATTCGGTTTTCTCTTCGAATTTTACTTCGGTTTTAATGCCGAGGATCAGCCCCTCGGCGTCCAGTCGTTCGCAGGACCGGCTCCCCTGGCGCAGAACGATGGGGGGATTGTGACCGGCGCTGGCGTAGGTGAAGCGACCGCCGGCGATATCGTACTTCAGATAGAACATGGTGATGAAAAGTTCGGCCCCGGTCAGATCCTGGTAGAAAAATTCGTTCAGGGCGGTCATCACGCCGGCGGCGCTGGCGAGATTTTTGGCCTTGGCCTGAATGAAGGTGCGGGTTTCCGCCATCATCAGCGCTGCGCCGATATTGTGCCCCGAGACATCGGCGATGACCAGATCGAGGGTGCCGTCGCCGTGATGAAGGAAGTCGTAATAGTCGCCACCAACCTGACGTGCCGGTACGCAGATTCCCGCCAGTTGCAGGCCGGGAATGTCGGGAACGGTGCGGGGCAGCAGGCTGAGCTGTATGGTTTTGGCGATCTGGAGTTCCCGTTCATGTTCCTTGGCGGAAATGAGTTTCTCGGTCTGGTGCGCGTTGCGCCAGGCCACGCCGACCTGGCCGGCGAGGCTTTTGAAAAGCTCGACGAATTCATTGGTGAAAATGCCCTTCGCCGACTTGCTGAAGGCGGAGAGAACGCCGATCGGCTGCCCTTCGATGACGATGGGAGCGTGGGCGAAGGAGAGGATGTCCTCGCGGTGAATGATCTGCGCGGTCTGGGGCTTGTCGAGGAAGTCCGTGTCGTTGACGACGGTAACCTGGTTAGCCAGGAAGGTTTCGCCGATATAGGTATCCATGGACAGTTCACGGTCGGCGGCGCCGAGATGCTCGGAGCTCATTCCCCGCTGGCTGCGGACGGTGAGGATGTTGCGCTGCACATCAAGGATGCGGATGACGCACAGGTCGAATTTGAACTGCTGTTGCATCAGATCGAGAATGTTGTCGAATATGGCCTGGATGTCGGCACCGCTGGCCACGACCCGGGCCGCTTCGTAGAGTACGCTCAGCTGTTCGCGGCTGGCGGTGCGGCTGAGGGTGACCGTGCCGAAGATATCGAAGACATCCTCCATGCGGCTGCCGCGGGTTTCCAGGTAATTTTCGATGATGATGCGCGCCGGCGCGGCACCGACGGAGCCGGCCAGGGTCCGTTCGGTAAAGCGCTTCAGGTTGGGAATTTCATATTCCGAAAGACTGCCTTTTTCATCGATTTCCCGATTCCCCACATATTCGGTGATGGCCGCGTGCGCCTGTTTTTCGCCGATGAATTTGGACATCAGATCGACAAATTCGATGATCGTTGGGGCTTTGCTGATCCGTTTCCGCTGCGTAGGCTCCGCAACGGGTTGCAGGGCGTCGACAAACTTGCCGGCCTGCTCCATTTCGCGGGCATCCGGGTGTCCGAAGAGGGAAAAGATCAGAAACGCGCCGAGGTTGAAGAACATGGTCCAGAACAGGGCATGGCTCCAGATGTCGAAACTGGTGAGGCCGAAGAGTTCCAGGGGGCGCAGCAGGGTGATCCCGAATAATCCCTGGTCGATGATTTCCCGGCCGATCCAACCCGATTGGGCGAAGGAGGGGAGCATCAGGGTGTAGAACCAGACGGTAAAACCAAGGGTCAATCCCCAGATGGCGCCCCGACGGGTGGCCCGCTTCCAGTAAAGGCCGCCGATCATGGCCGGGGCGAACTGGGTGGCGCCGACAAAAGAGATCAGCCCCATATTGACCAGGGCGGACGAGTCGGCGATGACCAGATAGAAGGCGTAGCCGAGAAAGATGACGCTGAGTATGCCGAAGCGCTTGACGTTGATGAGCAGGGTCGAGAGATCCTGGGTGTTGAGTTTCAGCCGCAGAATGATCGGCATGACCAGATGGTTGAGGATCATGGTCGAGAGGGCGACGGAGGAGACCATGACCATGCCGGCGGCGGCGGAGAAACCGCCGATGAAAACCAACAGCGAAAGCCAGGGATGACCGGCCTTGTGGGGGATGTCGATGACGAAGTAATCGGCCTGGGTGATGTCGCCGCCGCTGAGCAGCAGCCCGCCGAGGGCGATGGGGATGACGAAGAGGTTCATCAGGAACATGTAGGCGGGGAATCGCCACATAGCGCTTTTGATGTGCTCTTCGCTGGAGTTTTCGATCACCATGATGTGAAACTGCCGGGGCAGAAACATGAAGGCCATCATGGAAATGAAGGTCATGGTGAACCATTCGGAATAGGGCACCGCTTCGTGCCCGAGCGTGTAAAGATAGCTGCGTTCGGGAAATTCGGCGTTGAAACGTTCGAAGATATCGGCGAAACCGTCGAACATGCCGTAGGTCACGAAGAGGCCGACGCTGAAAAAGGCGACCAGCTTGATCAGGGATTCCAGGGCGATGGCGGCCACCATCCCTTCGTGACGTTCCGTGGCGTCAAGATGGCGGGCGCCGAACAGGACGCCGAAAAGTCCGAGGAACAGGGCGACGACGAAGGCCGTGTCGATGAATGGCGGAACCCCCGGGAGGAGCGCCTGGATATGGTGACTCAGGGCGATCTGCGGCGCGGCGAGCAGATCGAAGGTGCGGGAGACCGCTTTGAGCTGCAAGGCTATGTAGGGCATGATGGCGAGGACCGCGAAAACGGTCACCACCGCCCCAAGCGCGGGGGATTTGCCGTACCGGCTGGAGAGGAAGTCGGCGATGCTGACGATGTTGTGTTCCTTGCTGATACGTACCATCTTGCGCAGCAGGAAACACCAACTGAAGGCGATCAGGGTCGGACCGATGTAGACCGGCAGAAAGTCGAGGCCGCTGGTGGCGGCCCGACCGACGCTGCCGTAAAAGGTCCAGGACGTCAGGTAGACGGAGAGGGAGAGGGCGTAGATGTTGGCGTTGGAAATGATGCTGCGCCCCTCTTCGCGGCGCTTGTCCGCGTAGTAGGCCACGGCGAAGAGCAGACCGAAATAGAGCAGGGAGATGATGGTGATGATCTCGACCGGGATCATTCGTCGCCGCTTCCTCCCCCGGCTTCCGGAGGCCCTTTGGTCAGGCTGGAAACGCGGCGGGTAAAGAGGTAGATCACCAGGATGGAGAGGGGCCAGCCGAGAAGAAAATAGAGTACCAGCAGGGGAATGCCGAAGAGGGTGTCGTTTTTATTGAAAATGTGGATAAAGGGGTAATTGATCATGATGATGCCGAGGATGAAAAATATCACCCAGGCTTCCTTGAACTGGCTCGATGACGATTGGCCCCCGGACATGGCGCATTCCTGGTGGAGCGGGGGCACGGATTGCCGGCCATCGGATGCCGGCGTGTCTTTGCCGGAACCTTCGGCGGTCGGAGGAGGGGAGGGCACCCTCGTCATGTTTGCTCCTTTTGGAGTTCCGGGTTGGCCAGATGGCAGATGATCCGCTGCACATTATAGGCAACTTCATCCCTGGTGTCGACCGGCAAGACACGGCTTTCTCCGAGAGGCGACTGGAAAAGCTCTTTCTGTGTCTCCAGCAGTTCCGGTCGCCCATCGGAGGCATCGCCCCGCCGGTGCCGTAGGCGCTCCCGCAGCAATTCTTCGGAACAGCGTGCCCAGAGGATGGTGAATGGCTGTTGCCGGCGTCGGGCCAGGTCGCGAAACTCCTCCCGTCGGTTCTTTTCCGCGAAGGAGGCGTCGACAATAACCGTGCGCCCAGCATCGAGATGGTTCTCGGCGCGGTCGGCCAGGGCGCGGTAGGTTCTCGCCGTCGCCTCCCGGTTGTACAGGCCTTCACCAAAATTCGAACGCTCTCGGCTCAAGGGGGGGAGCCCGGCCAACTCTTTACGCAGCTCATCGCTGCGCAGATGGATGGCGCCCAGGGCCATCGCCAGTTCGGCGGCCAGCACCGATTTTCCCGTGCCCATCAGGCCGCAGGTGAGGATCAGGCTGGGGCGACAAAGATAGCCGAGGGCAAGACTGAAATAGCGGCATCCCCTGATGCGGGCGTCGGCGCGCGTGGCGGTTTCCGCCTCGGGATCTTGCGCCAGAAAGCCGAGCACCTTGCCGCGCACCCAGGCGCGATAGCTTTTATAGAAACCAAGCAGTCGCGGCGCATCGGCATCCGTCCCCCAGGTTTCATCGTAGGCTCGCAGCAACCCCGCCGCAAGATCCCTGCGCCCTCGATACTCCAGATCCATCAGCAAAAAGGCCAGATCGGCGAGACGGTCGGCGAGACGAAAGCGCTCGTTGAATTCGATGCAGTCGTAAATGAGGATGGGTTCGGTCAGGCAGATATGTTCCGCATGCAGATCGCCGTGACCGTCGATGACCTGTCCCGTGGACTGACGCTTTCGCAGCAGCGGTGCCTGCTCATCGAGGAAACCTTCGATCTGCTTCCGCATAAGATTCTGGGCGTCGGCGGTGAGTAGGCTGGCGACCAAGGGGTCGCTCTGACGCAAGTTTTCCTCCCAATTTCGGCGAATCCGTTCAATGTCGGCATTTTCGTCGCCGGTGACGGGACGCTGGGCGCGGTGCCATTGGGCCAGATGCCGCCCCAGACGCTTCATCTCTTCGGGCAAGCAAGGGTCCGGTGCCGCCAGCAGGTTGGAGAGCATGCGCTCTTGAGGAAGACGTTTCATGCGCAGCAGATAATCGACGATTTCTCCGGAGCCCGGACCCAAGCGAAACGAGGCTCCGTCCCGGCGGATTTCAAGCACCTCCAGATAGGTGTCCGGGCAGAGTCGCTGATTGAGGCGCAACTCCTCATTACAATAGAAAAGTCGTTTCTCCAGGGTGGTGAAATCGAGAAATTGCAAATTCACCGGTTTTTTCATTTTATAGACGTGATCACGGGTCAGATAGAGGCGCGAGATGTGGGTCTCATGAAAGTTAACCGGACCGCATTCGCCGGGGTAAAATGTGCTTTTCAGCATGGCTTGATGCAAAGCAGAATGTTTCATGAAGTCTCCAGGGAGGGAGTGCTTTGCCGATGATCGCGAAGGTGCCATGTAAGATGTTGAATTTACATAAAACATAGCAGGATTGAGTCGATTGTAAAGGCATCGTGAGGGGCGGTAAAAGAATTGACGCTGATTGGCGGGTATGCTAGTTTTTAGATCATTGGATGAAGTCGTCGACTTCTTCGCAAAAACAGTTTTATTTTCATGTGTTTTTCTTCTGTCACGGATACCCTCCCTTGATCGTTTTTCGCGCCCTGCCCCGATTCGTTCAAACGTTCCCGCTGCTCATCCTTCTTTTTGCCGCCTGCGCCTGTTCCGGTTCGGTTCTGCCCGAAACCCTCACCGATGCCGAAACGACGCCTGCGAAGACCGCGCCGATCATGGTCGAGCGCTCCGACGGGGCGGCCGGAGCACTCTATATCGAGGCCCGGTTACGCGCGTTGGAGGGGGATTCCAAGGGCGCGTTGGAGCTGTTGCAAAAAGCTATCCGTCTTGATCCCCACGACGCCTATCTGCGCTTGTCCCTGGCCGATCAATACTTGCTGCAAGGAGATGCGGAAAAGGCCTTGCGCGCCGCCGAGGATGCGGTCATTCAGGAGCCGCGTTTTGCCGAGGCCCATTTCATGCTCGGCAACCTGCTCTTTCATGCAGACAACAATGAGCGTGCCATTCAATCCTTTCAGCGGGTCGTGGAACTGGCGCCGGATCATGAGGAAGCCCCTTTGCTGTTGGCCGTGGCCTATGCCCGCAACGACGATCTGGAACAGGCGGTGGCGGCTCTCAAGACCTATTTGCAGTCCCATCCCGAATCGGTGCGCGGTTCGGTGACGCTGGCGCGCCTCTATCAGGAGATGGAGCTTACCGGCTGGGCGATTGACATCTACTTGAAATTGCTGGAGCAAGACCCGGATAACGAGCTCGCCTATTTCGAACTGGGCGGTTTGTACGAACAGGAAGGGGATTCCGGTAAAGCCCTGGAAACCTATCGCGCGCTCCTTGCCCGCGATGCCGGGAACATGCCCATGCGTCATCATCTGGCGCGGTTTTTTATCGTGCGACAGGAGTACGATGCCGCCCGGCGTGAACTGGATGAAATTCTGCGCCTGCGTCCCGACGATCTGGAAGCGCGGCGCAAGATCGGGTTGATCCATCTGGAAACGGAGAACTGGCCCGCCGCGATCGAAACCTTCGAGGAAATGCTCCGCCACCGCCCCGATCTGCATCAGGCGCGATTTTATCTCGGGAGCGCCCTGGAACGGGCCGAACGCTTCGTTGACGCCCTGCGGGAGTTTTCGGAAATTCCGGAAAATTCCGAATTTTATGACGAGGCCATGGCCCATCGCGGTTATCTGCTGCACCGCCAGGGGCGGTCCGGGGAGGCGATCGCCATCATCGAAAAGCTCCTCGGAAAGGAGGGAAGTCGCCCCGAACTCTTTACCTTTTTGGCGGCTCTGTACGAAGAACAACAGGACATTCCGCAGGCGCTCAAGGCTTTAGAACGGGGGTTACGGATCTTTCCCGGTGACGGTGGTCTGCTCTATCACCAGGGGGTGATCCATGAGCGCGGCAAGAATCGCGACCAGGCCATCGCCGCCATGCGCCAGGTGATCGAGATCGATCCCGAACATGCCGAAGCGCTTAATTTTCTTGCCTATATCTATGCCGAGGAAGGCATCCATCTGGACGAGGCTCTCGATCTGGCGGGCCGGGCTCTTGAACTGAAGCCGGAAGGGCATATCATCGACACCCTGGGCTGGGTCTATTTCAAGCTCCGGCGTTATGGGGAAGCCCGGGTCGAGTTGGAGCGGGCCGCTCTCCTCATGCCCGACGACTCGGTGGTTCAGGAGCATCTGGGGGATGTCTATCGGGCGCTGAAATTGTGGGATAAGGCCCGTCGCGCTTATCTCCGGGCACTGGAGCTCAATCCCGACAATGCCTCGGTTTCTGAAAAGCTCGAAGAGCTATCCCCTTGACGGGTCGGCGAATAACGCCTTTTCCCGCTGCTTTTCTCATTTCCAGCCCTGCAACCCCAGTCTTCCGCCAGCTCCGGTATCCGGCGGAGACACCATCCAGGATCGGTTCCTTTCGTTGAAAATAATCGCAAAGCTCCTTCCGACGCTCATTTGTGCCCTAGTCCTGTTCCTCGCCGGCTGCGTGCCGGCGACCCTTGCACCTCCCCGCGCCCCGCTTTCTGCCGGGCAGGAAGAGCGCCTGTGGGAACGGGTTCGCGACAACGGCCAACAGTATCAGTCCCTGCGTGGCCTGGCCAAGGTTCAGGTTTCCCGTCAGGGGAAGAACGCCGGTGTCAATCAGGTGCTGGTGGTGGAGAAGCCCGACCGCTTCCGCGCCGAAACCCTTAATCCCTTCGGTTTCGGTTCCCCCTTGCTGCTCATGGCGACGGACGGCCGGGAATTGGCGGTGATGGTACCGGGGGAAGGGCGGATGTTCCGAGGGGAGGCGACTTCCCTGAACTTGCAGCGCTTTACCCAGGTTCCCCTTTATCTGGAGGACCTGATTCAGTTCATTCTCTATCAGGTGCCGCTTATTCCTTATGACGAAAGTCGGGCCTATCGCATCGCCGACGGCCGTATGCAGCTGGAGTTGCGCGACGGCGATCGGCGGCAGGAAATCTATTTCAACGATCGGGAACAGCTGCTGGAAACCTCCTATTACGCGGGAGAGGAGTTGACCCTGAGGGTGCGTTACGATAATTTCTCCCCGGAAGAGAAGCCGTTTCCCCTCTCCGCTTCCCTGGAGATACCCGGCCGACAGGCCCGGGCTTCCCTGGTTTTTACCGAACTGCAAACCAACGTTGCGCCGGACGCGGCTCTCTTTCTGCTTGATACGCCTCCCGGTTACGAGGAAGTACCGATTCCCGAATAGCTTCCCCGGTTTGGCTCCGGACGCCGTTCATCGGGCCGAGTCCGCCCCGGGAACCGTTCACCATGGAGACTTATGCGTTTACTCTTGCTTGTCTGTCTGCTGCTCTTTGCCGGGTGCCGGAACCAGGATCCCCTGTTTCTTGACGGGGAGTCCCCGAGCGTCGCCGCTTATGGCGACACCTTTATCGAGGCGTCCATCGGCGAGCCGAGCAATCTGCTGCCGGTGCTGGCTTCCGATTCGGCGTCGTCGGACATCAGCGCCCTGGTCTATAACGGCCTGATCCGCTACGACAAGAACCTCAATCTCGAAGGGGAACTGGCCGAATCCTGGGAGATTTCCGAGGACAACCTGACCATCACCTTCCATTTGCGCAAAAATGTCCGCTGGCACGACGGCGCGCCTTTCACCTCGGCGGATGTTCTTTACACTTATCAGCTCTATACCGATCCGAAAACCCCCACCGCCTACGCCGAATCCTATCGCCAGGTGGCGCAAGCAGAGGCTCCCGATCCCCATGTCTTCAAAGTGACCTACGACAAGCCTTATGCCCCGGCCCTGGCCAGTTGGGGGGTGTCGATCCTCCCCAGGCATCTGCTGGCAGGGACGGAGATTACCAAGAGCTCGTTGTCCCGCAAGCCCATCGGCACCGGCCCGTACCGCTTCGTCGACTGGAAACCGGGGGAATCCCTGGTGCTCGAGGCCAATCCCGATTATTTCGAGGGGGCGCCCTATATCCGCCGGATGCTCTATCGCGTGATTCCCGATCTCTCCACCCAATTTCTCGAACTGCAATCGGGCGGTCTCGATTTCATGGGGCTGACGCCCATCCAATACCAGACCCAGACCGATACATTGGCCTTCAAGCGGCGTTTCAATAAATATCGGTATCTGGCCTTCGGCTATAGTTATCTCGGCTACAATCTCAAACGCCCGCTCTTTCAGGACAAACGGGTGCGTCAGGCCATCGCCCACGCCATCGACAAGCAGGAACTCATCGACGGCGTGCTGCTCGGGCTGGGGCAGGCGGCGACCGGACCGTACAAGCCGGACACCTGGGTCTACAATCCGCAGGTTAAGCGTTATCCTCACGACCCCGCCCGGGCGCGGGAGCTGCTGGCCGAAGTCGGCTGGCGCGACAGCGACGGTGACGGGGTGCTCGATCGGGAAGGGCGCAAGTTTTCCTTCACCATCGTCACCAACCAGGGGAACGATCTGCGGGTGAAGAGCGCCGAAATTATTCAGCGCCGCTTGCAGGAGGTCGGCATCGAGGTCAAGATCCGGGTCATTGAGTGGGCTTCCTTCTTGAAGGAGTTCATCAATCCCGGCAATTTCGACGCCACCATCCTCGGCTGGACCGGAGGGCCGGAGCCGGACCAGTACAATATCTGGCATTCGAGCAAGACCGGCCCCCGGGAACTCAACTTTATCGGCTTCAACAACCCCGAAGTGGACGACCTTCTGGAGCGCGGCCGACGGACCTTCGACCAGGCTGAGCGCAAGGCGATTTACGACCGTTTTCAAGAGGTTCTCGCCGAGGAACAGCCCTACACCTTCCTCTATGTTTCCGACGCATTGCCCGTGGTAGCGCGGCGTTTCCGGGGGGTGGAACCGTCTCCCGCCGGCATTCGCCACAACTTCATCGAATGGTATGTACCGGAGGGGGAACAGAAATACCTGAAATAAGAAGTGACTTGAGGGAAATATGCTAAACTTTCAATTTGATTCGACTATTTCCGTAACTTTCGCCGTTGGGGGGGGCGTTTCGGCATGATCCGTTATCTCTTGCGCCGACTGCTGCTGATGATTCCTTTGCTCATCGGCATCACCCTGATTTCCTTTGTCGTCATCCATCTGGCGCCGGGGGAGCCGACCGACCTGCAGACTCAGATGAACCCCCAGGCGAGCGCCGAGCTGCAGGAACGCTTGCGCGCCCAGTACGGTCTTGATCAGCCTTTGCCCGTCCAGTACGGTCGCTGGCTGTCGCGCCTGCTTCGCCTCGATTTCGGCGAATCCTTCGCCCAGGACAATCGCCCGGTACTGGACAAAATTCTCGAGCGGCTGCCCATCACCATTTTCATCAATGTGCTCTCCATTGCCGCGATTCTGGCGACGGCGATTCCCATCGGCATCCTTTCGGCGACGCGGCGCAACTCCCTCTTCGACCGGGCGACAACCATCTTCGTCTTCATCGGCTTCGCCACCCCCTCTTTCTGGCTGGCACTGCTGCTCATGGATCAGCTTGGGGTGCGCCTCGGGCTTTTTCCTGTCGTCGGCCTCAAGTCCCTGGGGTACGATTACCTGAGCTGGGGGGGGAAACTCCTCGACATGGCCCACCATCTGGTGCTGCCCGTGCTGGTTTCGGCTTTCGGCGGGCTGGCGGGATTTTCCCGCTATATGCGTTCGAATATGCTTGAAGTGATCCGCCAGGATTACATTCTCACCGCCCGCGCCAAGGGTCTTTCGGAACGGGCGGTGATCTATCGCCACGCCCTGCGCAACGCCCTGCTGCCGGTCATTACCATTCTCGGGCTGTCGGTCCCCGGCTTGATCGGCGGTAGCGTGATATTTGAAACGATTTTCGCCATTCCCGGCATGGGCAAGCTTTTTTACGACGGGGTCATGATGCGCGACTATCCCTTGATCATGGGAGTTCTGGTCATCGGCGCGGTGTTGACCCTGATCGGCAACCTGCTCGCCGATCTCGGCTACGCCCTGGCCGACCCCCGTATTCGCAAGGCCTGATGGGGTTTTGCCTGCTGCGAGGATTCTATTGATCGACTGTCACTGCCATCTGTTGCCCGGGATCGACGACGGTCCGCAAACGTTGGATGAATCCCTGGCCATGGCCCGAACGCTTGCGGGGAAGGGATTCGCCGAGGTGCATTGCACCCCCCATTGCATCCGCGGTCTCTATGAAAATAGTCCGTCCATCGTTGCCGAGCGGCTCGCGGAACTGCAAGGGGTCCTGGTGCGAGAAGGCATCCGTCTGCGCCTGAAGCCGGGGATGGAATATTATCTCGACAGTCATTTCCCGGCCTGTCTCGATCACCCCCAGCCTCTGGGCGAGAGCCGATTGCTGCTGGTGGAAGCGCCGACCTGGGCGGAGGCGGGGATGGTGCTGGACAATCTGCGAAAAGTGGTGGAGCGGGGCTATGTTCCGCTGCTGGCCCATCCCGAGCGCTGGAACCTTCTGGCGGCGCCGGGGCAGGGCCGGGGGGCGCGCTCGCTGATGGCCAAGCTGCTGCGGGGGGGGAAGGACTCTCCTTCCCTGGAACTTCTGGGCGAACTGCAAAGTCTGGGCTGTCTCTTCCAGGGCAACCTGGGAAGTTTTGCCGGCCGTTACGGCAAGATCGTTGAGAAGCGGGCCTGGGCGTTTTTGCAGGTCGGGCTTTACAGTTGTCTCGGCAGCGATTCCCACCCCCGCCCCGGGTTGGAGGAAATGCTCGATACCGGACTGCGGCGGCTCCATGAGCGCTCGGAGCGGGCCGGGGAACTTCTATCCGCCGCGCGATTATTGTCTTAACTTTTTGACTTTGAAAAAGAAATCGTCACAGATGACACAGAGTAAAGGCAAGGAGTTGTTGTCTCTAGCTCTCTGACGCTCTGTGGTGTTGATCTCTTGATTTTTCCTTTTTTTCATTCGATTCGAAGGATGGCTTCCATGCATTCCCCCAACACGCCGCAGCCGGCGAAAATTCTGGTCACCGGCGCCGCCGGTTTTATCGGTTTTCATCTCTGCCAACGGCTGCTCGCCCGCGGCGACCAGGTCGTCGGCCTGGATAATCTCAACGACTATTACGACGTTTCCCTCAAGCAGGCGCGGCTCATGCAACTCGAAGGGCAAGCCGGTTTCCGCTTCGTCCGGCTCGATCTCGCCGACCGCGTCGGCATCGCCGCGCTCTTCGCCGCCGAGGGCTTCGACAAGGTGGTCAACCTCGCCGCCCAGGCCGGAGTTCGCTATTCCCTGGAAAATCCCCATGCCTACGTCGACAGCAACCTCGTCGGCTTCATCAATATTCTCGAAGGCTGCCGCCATCACGGCGTCAAGCATCTGGTCTACGCCTCGTCTTCATCGGTTTACGGCGCCAATACCCGTATGCCTTTTTCCGTTCATCACAACGTCGACCACCCCGTCTCCCTCTACGCAGCGACCAAGAAGGCCAACGAACTGATGGCCCACACCTACGCCCATCTCTACGGGCTGCCCTGCACCGGGCTGCGTTTCTTCACCGTCTACGGTCCCTGGGGCCGCCCCGATATGGCCCTCTTCCTCTTCACCAAGGCGATTCTCGAAGGGCGGCCCATCGACGTCTACAATTACGGCAAGATGCGCCGGGATTTCACCTTTGTCGACGACATCGTCGAAGG
>CALJLX010000120.1 GCA_937982495.1 uncultured Desulfuromonas sp. | reverse complement strand
CGATGCCCAGGGCGCTGCTCACCATGGCGCGGATCGACTGGATTTCCTTGGCGTCGCGGGGGACCGGCGCGCCGGCCTGCTCCCCTTCGCCGGCCGCCGCCGGACGGTCGGCCACCAGCACCGCCACGGACAGCTGCTTGACGGTGCCGACCGGGAAGACCTTGCGGTTGATGACCTTGCTGATTTCGTAGTTGATCGTCTCTTCGCTGCGGCTCGACGAGGACATGCCGGAGGTCGGCGCGGCCTCCCCCAGGTTCGAGGCCACGCCCGGCACCCCGGCGGCGGTCGGCGAGCCGTTCTTTTCCTGGCTGGTCTGCTCGCTGCGCACGGCGGTACGGTTGGGATCGTAACTCTCCTCGGTCTGTTCCTGCTGCAGGAAATCGACGGCGGCGGTCACCCGCACCACCGAGTTGCCGGCCCCCAGGGCCTGGTCGAGAAGGGACTGGGCGCGGCTTTCCAGGCGCCGCTCCAAGGTCTGTTGGTAATCGAGCATGCCCGGGGTCATCGGCCCAGCGATTTCGTCGGAGGGATTGGCGGTGAGGATCTTGCCGGTGGAGTCGACAACCGTGACGTTTTCGGGCTCGATGCCGTCGACGCTGCCGGCGACCAGATGGACGATCCCCTGGATCTGGCTTTCCTTGAGCTGACGGCCGGCGCCG
The DNA here is from genome assembly GCA_937982495.1 of uncultured Desulfuromonas sp. Classification (GTDB taxonomy): domain Bacteria; phylum Desulfobacterota; class Desulfuromonadia; order Desulfuromonadales; family Trichloromonadaceae; genus Trichloromonas. The sequence continues at coordinate 5,168 of CALJLX010000120.1, read as the reverse complement.
AGTTTAAGGATAACCGAGGCGCTGCCGACCTTCTGCTGTTCGCTGAAGAGGCGTTTTTCCGGCAGGGCCAGGTGCACCCGCGCCCCTTCCACCGGCGCCAGGGAAGCGATGGTCCGCGACAGTTCCCCTTGCTGGGCGCGCAGGTAGTTGATCTTCTGGGCGAAGTCGGTCATGCCGAAGCTCTGCTGGTCGAAGATCTCGAAACCGACGCCGCCCCCCCGGGGCAGGCCGGCGCCGGCCAGTTCCAGACGGGTTTCGTAGACCTGCTCGGCGGGGATGTGAATGGCGGTGCCGTTCCCCTCCAGGCGATAGGGAATCTTCCGTTCCTTGAGCCACTCCACCACCTCGGCGGCGTCGGCGCTCTCCATCTGGGCGAAGAGCAGATGATAGTCGGCCGTCCGCGCCTGGAGAATGATGGCGGCGAAGACCGCCGCGCAGATCAGCACCACCGCCAGCAGACTCAGCTTGCGGGACGCCGGCCAGGCGCCTACCGTCCGCATCAGATTTTTGTTCGTTGCCACCGCCATCGCCGGAACCTCTCTTCAACACTATCGAATTATCGACCATCCCCCCGCGATCGAGGAGATTAGACCTGCATCCGCATGATTTCCTGATAGGCCTCAAGCACCTTGTTGCGCATCTGCACCGCCAGCTTCAGGGAAATATCGGCCTTTTCCATGGCGATCATGACCTCGTGCAGATTGCGCGATTCGCCGGTCTGTAACTGCTCCACCGCCAGATCGGCCTCGACCTGGGCGCTGTTCACCGAGTCGAGGGCCTCGCCCAGGGCCTTGGCGAAACCGCCGTTACCCCCCTGCGCCGGAGCGGCGGCTGGGGCGAGAGGCGTTCCGAGATTGCTCAGATGGGAAAGTAACGTGATATCGCTCATGGTTTACCGTCCTATTTCAAGGGCTTTGAGGGCCATCCGCTTGGCCGCCTTGATCGCCGTGACGTTCGCTTCGTAGGCGCGGGTGGCGCTGGTCATGTCGACCATCTCGTCGAGCAGGTTGACGTTGGGGAGCAAAACCTGCCCCGCCTCGTCGGCGTCGGGATGGGAGGGATCGTAAATGACCCGGGGGGGAGCATTGTTGACCTGGATGGCGGCAACTTCCACCCCCTGTACCGCTCCCTTCAAGCTTTGTTCCAACTTTTTCGCGAAGGGGCTCTCGGTGGAGCGAAAGACCACTTCCCGCTTGCGGTAGGGGCCGCCGTCGGGGGTGCGGGTCGTTTCGATGTTGGCCAGGTTGGAGCTGATGGTATTGAGGCGAACCTGCTGCGCCGCCAGCGCCGAGGAACTGATCTTGAGCGAGTCGAAGATATCCATCTAGTCCTCCCTATTGCCCGTTCTGGGCTACATATTTGAGCAGGCCGAGCTTCTTGCTGATGACCTGGGTGGCGGTTTCGTAAAGCAGCTGGTTTTCCGCCAGGGCGATCATCTCCCGTTCCAGATCGACGCCGTTGCGGTCGCCGAAGCCGAGGGTGTCCGGTTCGCGAATCACCTTCCCCCGCACCCCGGAGAGATCGCCGGAACCGATGGGGAAATGGACCGGATGGGTCGCCGCCGGCGCGCCGGGGAGGGGCTTGAGGGCCTGGCGCAGTTGCTCCTCGAACTCCAGGCGCGAGGGCGTATAACCAGGGGTTTCGGCGTTGGCGATGTTCGAGGCGATGACCTCCTGGTTGCGCTGGCGCATATCCAGGGTCTTTTCCAGCAGGCGGATCGACTGATCGAAAAGTTCCAACTTCGGCATGGTCCGGGTTCCTTTACCGCCCGCGGCGGCGGATGAATGCGCCCTATCGGGGTGTCTCTGCAAACAACGCGCCCGAAGCGGCCTGACGCCACTGGGGAGCTTCCCCCTTTTCGGCCAGATCGGTAAATAACTTAAGGGCTTCCCCCCGGCGACCGGTGGCGAGAAGAATTTGACCCTGGCGGTAACGGGCCTGATCGGCGAGGCCGGCGACCCCTTCCAACTCGCGGTAGAGGGGCAGGGCCGCATCGAAGCGCTTGCGCGTGAACTCGGCCTCGGCCCAGCGCAGCAGCTGCTGGGGATGCTCCGCGCGGAGTTCGGGATCGGCCAACGCCCGGGCCAGGGATTCGGCCGTCCGGTCCATGTCCGCCACCTCCCAGAAGACCGTTCCGGCGAGCAGATCAATCTCCGGCGTGCGTTTCAGCACGGTGGAAGTCAAAATTTTGGCAGCAGCCGGATAATCCTTCCCCGCCGCCAGCGCCCGCAATTTGTGGATCAACGTCGGTTGCACCTGCTCCCCCTTGGGGAAGCGTTCCAGATAGCGATCGGCGTACTCGATGACCAGCCGGTGGTCCTCCTTGGCCGCCAGAACCTCCAGCAGCGGGGCGTAGAAAGGCTCCTCCCCCGCCTCCCCCCGGTAGGCGTCGAGCATGTAGAGATAGACGTCGGCGGCCCGATCGAGCAGGCCGAGGGTGCGCAGGGCGCCGCCGAGATCGAGCAGCAGTTCGCTGCCGATGCCGAGCGCCACCAGGTGGTCCCGGTACTTCTCCACCAACACCAGGGCACCGAAGTAATCCTGCCGCCGCACTTCCTCGCGGATGACCGGAGGCAGAATTTCGTTGAGCAGGGCCTGGGCAAAATCCTGAAAGCGCCCCTGGCGATGCTGGCGGATGAATTCTTCGAGAAAGCCCAGGACGGTACGGTCGATATTCTGCAGGGCCGCCAGCAGCACATGCTTGAAGGCCGCCTCCTCGCGCAGTTCCCGGCTGGCGGCGGTCACTCCCAGCTGTTGATAATCGAGGACTTTCATAAAACCTTTTTCGGCGGGGGCGGCCAGCACCTCCCGGTCGAGAATCAGCAAGCGGGCGCGCTGCGCCGCCTCCTCGTCCTCCGGTCCGGCGGCCAGGGTCCGCAGTTGCGACATCCCGGCATCGACCCGGCCGCCGCGAATCAGGGCGCGGGCGTGCCCGAAGGCGGCAAGATTCTTGGCGACGGCGCTGCCGGCGACCTGGGCGAGTTCGGCGTAGCGGGCGACGGCGGCGGCGAAATCCCCCTGGCGATAACAGGCCTCGGCCAAACGCGCCAGCGATTGCGGGAATGCGCCCCAGGCCTTGATCTGGGGATTCAGCGCCCGATACTGTTCGAGAGCCGCCGCCGTATCGCCGAGATCGAAGAGGGCGTCGGCGCGGATGCGGCCGGCGTAGGGGGAAAGCTGCGCGGCCGGCCGTTCCCGGTCGAGGGTCGCCAGTGCCGCCTTCGGGCGCTCGGTGGCGAGTTCGACCTCGGCCCTCAGCAGCAGTCCCAGTTGCCGATAGTAGGCGGCGTCCCTGGCCGTTTCCTGAAGACTGCCGAGGAGAAAACCGGAATCGTAGGGCTCCCCGCCCAGAGCCCGCAGATAGCCGAGCAGATAGAGGGCGCGACTGCGCAGGGCCGACTCGGGAAAGTCATTCAGGAAGTTGTCGAGAACGCTCCGGGCGCGTCGGGTCTCGCCGAGGCGCAGCAGGGTTTCGCCGTGCAGCAGGGCGTGGGCTTCGCGATCCACCCCCGTAAGTTCCCGCGGGGGCACCCCATCGAAGAGCTCCAGCGCCCTGGTCCAGCTGCCGCCGCGCAGCGCCTCGACGCCTTGGGTCAGGCGGGCACCGACGGCGCCGGTTGTAGCCGGACTGAAAACGAGCAGCGGCAGAGGGGGCAGGGAATAACGCACCGGCGCGGCAAGGCGCAGGGGCGTTTCGTACTCTTCGCAGAAGCTGCGCCAGGAAGCGGAAAAGTCCTCCCCTTCAAGAATATTTTTCACCACCTGCCCGCCCTTCAGCGAGGCCAGCCGGAGCGGGTTTCTGGAGATCGCCAGACGGGCCGGCGCCCGCCCGCTCCCCCAATCGAGATGGAGCAGCAGTCGTCGGCTTCCGGGATCGGTCAAGACTTTGACACTCGCGGGAGCCGTGCGCAGCAGGAAGGAGACCATCAGCTCCCGCCCCTGCCGGGCCAGCAGCACCTTCAGAACCTTGCCGTCCTCCGGCGGCGTCGGCAAAGACGGAGCGTCGGTAGCGCTCAGGAAGAGGTCGACACGCTGTCCGGAAACTTCGAGCCGATGCTCGGGAAGGGCGGAAAAATCGAGGCTCAAGCGCGTGGAGGTCGTCTCCTCGGCCTTGTCGATAAGGAGCAACTGGATCGGCGTCGCCGCCATCGCCGAAGCGACGAAGGTCAACAACAGGGCCGTGGTCGTGATCAGGATTCGCAAAGAGCCTCCGAAAAGACGATTTTTCATCCGTCGTTGAAACTTGCCAATTATGTGCCAAGGGGAAACCGGCCAAATGACGAAGCGCCCGTGCGGATTCCAGCCAAAACCCGAAACGTCGGCCCCACGACACCGTAAAACCGGCTTTTTGACAGAAACACCGGCGAAAAACTCCGTTTCGGCTGCCCGCGAATTCCCCATCCATTCGTTTTTACCGGGAAAAACCACGCCGACGAACAAATCGACGGGTCTCGAAAAAAAAGTGGTGTGAAATTTGTATAGGCAAGGAAGCGGCATTTTCGTCCCCAAACTCGTCCTTCCGTCGGGACACTCCCTCAGGGCGCACAGAGGTGTTCATGAGCAACGATATTTCCAGCGACCAAATCGAGATCATCCTGGAATTCGTCCAGGAAAGTCGTGACATGATCGACCAGTTGGAACCCATCATCATCGAGCTGGGGCAAAGCTGCCAGCCGGGCAACTGCTGGGAAATCCTCGGCTGTCAGCAAACCGACTGTCTTCGCCATGGGCATTCTCCGGACTTCCCCTGCTGGCTCGACATGGGCTATATCGGCGACGGCAAACAGACCTGCCCCCATGCCAACTCGGAGCAGGAATGCAAGAACTGCCCGGTCTTCCAGCGCATCAACGGCAACGTCGACACCATCAACGCCATTTTCCGGCTCTTCCATTCGATGAAGGGAAGCGCCGGCTTTCTCGACCTGACCAATCTGTCGCGGGTAGCCCATGCCGCCGAGAGCCTGCTCGATCTCATCCGCGCCGGCAAGATCATGATGGATGCCTCCCACGTCGAGCTCCTCTGCCAGTCCTGCGATTTCGCCAAGGAAGCCCTCGACCTGGTGGAACGAGAGTATAACGATCAGGCCATGGAAGCCGTCGCGGAAGATATGAAGATTCGCCTGACGCAAACGACGGAGCTGGCCTTGGAACGCATCCGCCTCGGCGCC
>CALJLX010000119.1 GCA_937982495.1 uncultured Desulfuromonas sp. | reverse complement strand
CTCGACTGCGGCCTCTTTCAGGGCAAGCGCAAGGAATCCTTCGAGCTGAACCGCGGCAGCCTGTGCCGGGGCGACGAGATCGACGCCCTGGTCCTTTCCCATGCCCACATCGACCACTCCGGGCGCATCCCCTGCCTGGTCCGCAACGGCTTCTCCGGCGACATCTTCTGCACCTCGGCCACCCGCGATCTGTGCGCGGTGATGCTCATGGACAGTGCTTTCATCCAGGAAAAGGACGTGGAGTACGTCAACCGCCGCCGGGCGAAAAAGGGGCAGCGTCTCTTCGAACCCCTTTACACCCGGGCCGACGCCGCGCGCAGCCTGGAGCAGTTCGTCGGCCTCAACTACCGGCGGCCGCGCGAACTTTTCCCCGGCATCCGCCTCACCCTGGTCGACGCCGGGCACATGCTCGGCAGCGCCCATGTCGTTCTTGACATCGACGACCGCGATACCGGCAAGAGTCGCCGCTTGGTCTTCAGCGGCGACATCGGCCGCCCGGACATCCCCATCATCCGCGATCCGCAGCCGCTCGTGGAGGGGGCCGACATTCTCATCATGGAGAGCACCTACGGCGACCGCCTGCATCCTCCCTATCCCGATTCGGAGAAGGAGCTGGAACGCATCGTCACCGAGACGGTGACCCGGGGGGGGACGCTGCTGATTCCGGCTTTCGCCGTGGGACGCACCCAGCAGCTGGTCTACGCCCTGCACCGGCTGCACAGCGCCGGCGCCATCCCCGATCTGCCGATTTTCGTCGACAGCCCCTTGGGGACGGAAACGACCGAGGTCTTCCGCCTGCATCCCGAGGTTTTTGATGCCGAAATCCGCGAGTTTCTCCTCTCGGACGACGACAACAACCCCTTCGGCTTCGGCCGCCTCCAGTACACCCGTACGGTGGAGGAGTCGAAGGCCCTGAACGGACTCAAAGTGCCGGCGATCATCATTAGTTCCAGCGGCATGCTCGAAGGGGGGCGGATTCTTCACCTTCTGCGCAATCGCATCGGTGATCCGCGCACCACCCTCCTCATGACCAGTTGGCAGGCGCCCAACACCCTCGGGCGGAAACTGGTGGAGAACCAAAGCCCGGTGCGGATTTTCGGCGAGGAATTCGAGGTGCGGGCCCGGGTCGAGGTGCTTACCGGTTTCTCCGGTCATGCCGACCGGGACGGGCTGGTGGATTTCGTGCGGGTGATGGAGAAAAAGCCGGAACGCACCTTCATCGTTCACGGCGAGGCGGAATCCTCGGCGAATCTGGCGCAGATCCTGTGCGCGGAACTGGGGCTGCAGGGGATCGAGATCCCGGAATCGGGGAAATCGTTCACGCTGTAGTAAAAGAGAATCCTTTTGATGAAAGCAACGGGGAGGGGCCAAGCGGCCGCCTCCCCGTTGCTTTTTATATCCTGCCGGAAATACCGGATCGGCCTCAGGCAAGGGGCAGGCGCAGATAAAAGGTACAGCCTTCTCCCGGCGTGCTTTCGACCCAGGCCTGGCCGCCGTGTTCCCGGGCGATTTCCCGGACCAGGGCCAGTCCCAGGCCGGTGCCGCCGACGGCGCTGGTGGCGCGGAAAAAGCGCTGAAAAATCCTTTCGTGCAGCGCCGGATCGAGGCCTTCGCCCTGATCCCGCACCCAGAGCAACATGCTCTCTCCGTCGAGGCGAGCGCCGAGGACGATGGTCTTTTCCTCGGACGTATATTTGACGGCGTTGTTCAGCAGGTTTTCCAGGGCGCGATAAAGATGAGGTTCGTTGCCGCGTAGCAGGGGGAGGTCGAGTGGGCATTCGAGTTGGAAACTTCGGTGCGGTTGCAGCGATACGAATCGTTCGCGTAGCCGCGTCAGCAGGGAGTGGACCGAAATCGCCGTCAGGTTGCGCTGATCGAAACCGGCCTGCAGGCGTTGCAGATCGAGGAGGTTTTCCACCAGCTCTTTCAGCCGCTCTCCTTCCAGGCGGATGATGTCAAGGTATTCGAGCTGGGTTTCCCGGGGAATTTCGGTCCCCTGCATGAATTCGGTAAAGCCGAGAATCGCCGTCAGGGGGGAGCGCATTTCATGGCTGACCGAGGCGAGCAGCTCATCCTTGAGGCGCTCCATGCGCTGCCATTCGGTGATGTCGACGGCGACGGAGAGAATTTCGCCGGGGCCGCCGTCGTCGGGGGGTAAGGGGACGTAGGAAATGCGGAAGCTGTGCTCGCCGTCAGGCAGGGGAATGAGGCATTCCGCCGTGCGCGGTCGGCCGCTTTCCCGGGCCGCCAGCAGGTGCGGGTAGATCCGGCTGCTGATTTCCTCGGGAAAGAAGTGGCGGCAGTCACGGCCGATGATGCCTTCCTCGGGCTGGCCGAAAAAGTGGGAACAGGCTTGATTGGCGAAACGGATGCGCAGGTTTGCGTCGTAGAGGGCAAAGGGGAGGGGGATCTGGTTGAGCGTCAGACGGAAGCGTTCCTCGCCGAAGCGCACAGCGGCGGCGGAGCTCTCCCGTTCCCGGCGCAGGCGGCGGTTGTCGACCGCCTGGACCACCGCCGTGCCGAGACGGCCGAGGCGGTCTTTGAGCAGGTAGTCGGCGGCCCCGAGGCGCATCAGTTCCACCGCCTTTTCTTCGCCGATGTAGCCGGAAACGACGATCAGGGGGATGTCCAGCCCCTCCTCCGCAAGGATTTCCAAGGCGCGCTCGGCGGAAAAGGCGGGCAGGCGGTAGTCGGCGAGGATGACCTCGGGATATTCTGTCAGGGCGGCGCGGTAGTCCGTCTCGCCGGTCGCCGGCAGCGACCGGGGGGCGAGTCCCTGTCGTTGTAGCTCGTGTAGTAACAGCTCCCGGTCTTCGGGCTGGTCTTCCAGGATCAGGACGGTAATCGGTGCGATGTGGTTCATGGATGGGCCTGAAAAAGGGTCTCGGGATGTCAGCCTGGTCGGGAAAACCACTGGCTCAGGCGCAGCAGGGCACCTTGGCGGGTGGTCAGGGCCTTGTGCGGACAGAGTTCCTGACAGCAGAAGCAGCCGATGCAGCTGGTGTAATCGATCCGCACCTTGCCGCCGGTGATGGTCATGGTTTTCGGCGGGCAATGCTTGACGCAGAGTCCGCAGGCGGTGCAGCGCTGCTCTTCGACCACCGGCAGGGCGGTCAAGGCGCGGCGCAGGTGCCGCTTGAGAAAAGGCGGCAGGCCGAAGGCGACATCCCCCTTTTTCGCCGGGCGGAAACGACGGACGCGCAGGTCGGCCAGGTCATTGCCGAGCAGGTCGATCTCTTCAAGGCGGGTTCCCGCCCGCCCGCTTTCCCGCGCTATCCGTCGCGGCCAGTCCAGTTCCAGGGGGAGGCCGACCAGTTCGGCGGCCACCGTATCCACGGCCACGGGCTCGACGCCGGCGATGAGGGCGCCGATGGAAACGGGATCGCCGCTGCCGGGACCGTCCCCCTCCATGCCGACGATGGCATCGACGATGGACAGGGCCGGGCGTATCTCATCCGCCAACTCCAGCAGCATCAGGGCGAAAAAGGCCTTGTCGGTGCCGGCCTGCAGATGCAACCGGGGCTTGCGCATACCGACCACCGCACCGAAGAGGTTTTTGACGGCACAGGTGAAGCCCATCATCTGATGGGTCTTGAGCTTGGGCAGGTTGATGATGACCTCGGCGTCGAGGATGTCCCGGGCGATTTCCAGTTCCTGAAAGGTGCGGCCTCGCGCCTTGATCCGCGTCGACTCGTGGAAAGGGGCGAAATGCGCGCCGGTCTCCTCGACCACCGCGAGGATGCCGCAGCGGGCTGCCACCTGCCGGGGACCGCCGACCCCGGGGGAATCCCCCACCGAAACGATGCCGCCGGCCCGTTGCGCCAGGCGGATGACAGCGCGCACCACCTCGGGATGGGTGGTGACCGCCTTTTCCGGCGCCTTGGCCGAGAGCAGGTTGGGCTTGATCAGCACCCGTTGCCCCGGCCGGACGAAGGCTTCCATCCCACCCAGGGGGGCAAGAAGTTCTTCCAGTGCCCGTTCCACCACCGCCCGGTCGTAGCTGGCGGCGGCCTTGAGGCTGACGCGAAGACTCATGCGCCGATCACCTGGATATGCAGGCGGCGGCTGCGCGGGCCGTCGAATTCGCAGAAGTAGATACCCTGCCAGGTGCCGAGAACCGGCGCGCCGTCTTCGACGATCAGCGTTTCGCTCGCCCCGAAGAGGCTGCTCTTGAGATGGGCGGCGCTGTTCCCCTCGGCATGGCGGTAGTGGTCGTCGAAGGGGACGATCTTGTTGATTTCCATGCACAGGTCGGCGACCACGTCGGGGTCGGCGTTTTCGTTGATGGTCACCGCCGCCGTGGTGTGGGGGGTGAAGACCAGGGCCAGGCCGGAACGCACTCCGCTCTTGCGGACGGCGTCGCGCACTTGGGCGGTGATGTCGATCATCTCGACCGGTTTGCGGCTTCTGAGGTCGAGGGTCATCATGGGAACTTCTCGTTGAGGCGCTCGGCCAAAGCCTTGAGGGTCGGTTCGTGGTAGAGCAGGGAGGTGTGCCCGACCCCCGCCAGTTCGATGTTTTCCACCCCGTCGAGGCGAGCGTTGGCCGGGGGCAACACGATGTTGTCGTGGTGGCTGAACAGGGTACTCAGCCGCACCACGGCGGGCAGGGGTGCGCCGGCCAGACGTTGCAGCAGTTCCGAGCCGGGGAGCAGGGATTTGGCCAGGGGGGAGAGGGCGAGGGCCGCCAGCTTCGAGCCGCCGTTGGGGGCGGCGAGCAGGATGCAACGGTCGACCTTGGGCGCTCCGCCGCGCAGTTGCACGTAGTTGCGGGCGATGATACCGCCCATGGAGTGTCCGACCAGATGTACCCGCTCGCAGCCGGAGGCGAGGCGCAGTTCATCCACCTTGATGGCGACCCGCTCGGTGAGGGATTCGATATCCTTCCACGGGGGAAGGTTGACGGCGTGCAGGGAAGGGATGCCGAGCAGGCGCAGTCGCAGCCGCAGATAGAGCCAGCAGGCGCGGTTCTGGAAAAGGCCGTGGAGAAAGAGGATCGGCGTGCGCTCCCGGGGGATGCGCCGACGCCAGGGGGGGAGCCAGCCCCAGGGCAACAGCAGGATGGTGACAACGAGCCAGAGCGTCTCGCGCAGCATCAGACATGCCGCGAAGACGAGGGAAGTGGGCGCGAAGCGCCGCGCCATCAGCTCCGGACGGAGGTTGGCCTGTTCGTACCAGGCGAAGAGATGGCTGGCGAGGACGAAACCGGCGACAACGGCGAGAAAGACCAGGATCAGGGCCGAAAGGATAATCATGAAACCTCCCTTGAGGAGGGCCGATTATGGCATGGGGTCGGCAAAAGCGTCAACGCTTATGCCAGGGGCGTCCCTGGCAGAGATCGCCGATGTCGTTGGACTTGAGCCCGCACTTGGCGCAGACCGCCGTCGGCCGGGTCGAGCGGCGGTCGAGTTCCTCCATTTCCCCGGCCGTCAGCAGCAGGCACAGGGAGATGCGCTCGGGAAAGGGTGGTTTGTCGTTGGTTTCGGCCATGGGTTTTGCTGCTCCTCGCGGGGGCGATAATTTCGTTTCAGCCGGTATTGCGCAACCCGGCGGCGATGCCGTTGATGGTCGCGGCGAGCACATAGTCGAGCTGCTCGCTCCCTTTGCCGGAGCGTTTGCGCCGCAGCAGTTCGACCTGGATCAGACTCATGGGGTCGACGTAGGGATTGCGCAGACGCAGGGAATGGGCGAGGTCGGGATCCTTTTCGAGCAGCCGCGCCTGCCCGGTGAGCTCCAGCAGCAGGCGCCGGGTGCGGCGGAATTCGTCGATGAGCATGGGCAGCACCCGTTCGCGCAGGTCGGCATCCTCGATCAGCCCGGCGTAGTGCCGGGCCAGGGGGATATCGACCTTGGCCAGGGCCATTTCGACGTTGCGCAGCATGTCGATAAAGATCGGAAAGCGTTGCACCATGGCGCGCAAGCGTTCGCGCTCGGCCTCCCCCTTGGTGGCGAAGGTTTCCAGCGCGGTGCCGACCCCGAACCAGGCGGGAACCAGCAAGCGGCTCTGGATCCAGCCGAAGCCCCAGGGGATGGCGCGCAGATCGTCGAGACTGGCCTGTTTGCCCCGGCGCGAGGGGCGCGAGCCGATCTTCGCCAGTTCGAATTCCCGGACCGGGGTGCCCTGCTCGAAATAGGGGAGGATGTCGGGATTCTCGGCGATCTTTTCCCGATAGCAGGCAAAGGCGATGCCTGAGAGTTCTTCGAGGGCGCTCTCCCAGTCCGGCTCGACGGCGGCTTCCACCAGCCCGGTGCGGGTCAGGGCTTCGAGGGCGGCGGCGAGCATCAGCTCGAAATTCCGCTGCGCCAGGGCGGGATCGGAATACTTGTAGTGGATCACTTCCCCCTGTTCGGTGAGCTTGAAGGAGCCGCTGAAGGCCCCATTCGGCTGGGCGACGATGGCGCGGTGGGTGGGCCCTCCCCCCCGGCCGACAGTGCCGCCCCGGCCGTGGAAGAGGCGCAGCTTGACGTGGCATTCCTCGGCGACGCGGTGCAGTTCCCGGTGGGCCTTGAAGATTTCCCAGGTGCTGGTGAGCATGCCGCCGTCCTTGTTCGAGTCGGAATAGCCGAGCATCACCTCCTGCCGCCGTCCCCAGGAATCGAGATAGGGAGTGTAGTCGGCCCGGCTCCAGAGTTCCCGGCAGATGGCGGGGGCGTTGCGCAGATCGTCGATCGATTCGAAAAGGGGAACCGGCATCAGCCCGGGATCGTCCCGCTCCGGGCGGGCGGCGACATGGATCCCGGCCGTCTCCATCAGCCAGACCAGGGAGAGCACGTCCCGTACCGAGCCGGCGCCGCTGATGATGTAGCTGCGGATGGCCTCGGCCGGAAACTCCTCCTTCAACTCGGCGAGGGCGCGCAGGGTGTCAAGGAGCCGGCCGGTCTGTTCCGAGGGTGGAGCGGGGCGGGGACCCTCCGGTTGGGCCGCGTGCGCGGCGCCGACGGCGAGCTCGGCCAGGGCCTGGGCATGGACCCGGGCATGCTGACGGATATCGAGAGCGTGCAAATGGAAACCGAAGGTCGCCAACTCCCGGCGCAGGGGCTCCACCAGTTGTCGCGCCAGACGCTCGCCGCGACAGGCACGCAGGCTCGCGTTGAGCAGATCGAGGTCGGCGGCGAA
>CALJLX010000118.1 GCA_937982495.1 uncultured Desulfuromonas sp. | reverse complement strand
ACGATTTTTACGGTATGGCCGACTGGCCGCGCTTCGCCGGTTACGCGGTAAAGGACGGCGCCGGCCAGTGGCGCCCCGGCGAACCGGGGGAAGAGGAGGGCGCCATTCTGGAGTTGCCGATCAGCACGGTGCGCCTGGCCGGGAAGAATCTCCCCATCGCCGGCGGCGGCTACTTCCGCCTGCTCCCTTACGCCGTCACCCGCTGGGGGCTCAAGCGCATCAATGAAAGCGAAGGCAAGCCCTTCGTCTTCTACCTGCACCCCTGGGAATTTGACCCCGCCCAGCCGCGTTTTCAAGGGGCCGGCTGGAAGAGCAACTTCCGCCATTATCTCAACCTGCACAAGACCGAAGGACGGTTTAACAAGCTGCTGGGGGATTTCCGCTTCGGGACGATTCGCGCGGGACTGGATCTTTGAAGTCAAAATCGTCTGGTCCCCGGAAGGCACGGAAGTAGAGCCTAAACCAAAAAGATGGATTTTTCGGTTTTGAATTTGTCCGTGCTTTCCGTGTCTTCCGTGGGCACATAGCTTTTAAAGGATTTGCGAGGTTGTATCGATGAACATCCGGCTCGCCACGGACGCCGACCGCCATACCTGGGACGCTTACGTTCTGAACCATCCCGACGGCAGTCTGTTTCATCTCGACCGCTGGCGGCAGGCGATCGACCGGGCCTGCGCTCATCCCAGCCATGCCCTGATCGCCGAAGCAGGGGGGCGTGTGGTGGGGCTGTTGCCCCTGGGGTAGATCAATAGTCGCCTTTTCGGGCATTTTCTGGTTTCCGCTCCCTTCGCTGAGTTGGGCGGGCCGCTGGCCGACACCCCGGAAACGGCCGAAAAGCTTCTGGATAAAGCGGCGGAAATCGGCCGGGAGCGAAATTGCGCCTATGTCGAGCTGAAGAACAGGCGGCCCCTGGACGGCCTGCCGACCAAGGATCTCTACGTCAACTTCAGCAAGGCTCTTCTGCCCGAGGTCGAAGCCAATCTCGCCGCCATTCCCCGCAAATCCCGCGCCGCCGTGCGCAAGGGGATCGACGAGGGGCTGACCGCCGCCTTCGGTAACGATCAGTTCGAGGCTTTCTACGAGGTCATGGCCCGCAGCTACCATCAACTGGGCACGCCGATCTTTGCCAGGGGATTTTTTCGGGCCTTTCTCGATATTTTCGGAGACGACGCCGAAGTCATGGTGGTGCGCGAGCGTACGGGGGTGCCGGTGGCCTGTGTGCTGACATTCTATTTCAAGGATCGGGTCATGCCCTATTACGCCGGTTCCCTCTGGGAATATCGCCGGCTCTGTCCCAACGATTTCAAATACTGGGAGCTGATGAAGCGGGCCTGCGCGCGGGGCTGCAAGGTCTTCGACTACGGCCGCAGCAAAATCGACACCGGTTCTTTCAGCTTCAAGAAGCACTGGGGTTTCGAGCCGACGCCCCTGGCGTATCAGTACCGGTTGCTCAGCGTCGACGAGATGCCCAATCTCAGCCCGGCCAATCCGAAATATCAGCGGAAGATCGAACTCTGGCGGAAAATGCCGCTCGCCCTGACCAAACTCGTCGGGCCGCCGCTGGCCAGATATCTGGCATGAAATCGAGCGTGGCGCGGGCCTTCGCGCCGCCCCTGCTGCTGATGGGGCTGATCTTCGTCCTCTCCGCCATCCCCGGCCGGGTGGAGGAGGGCATGTTTCGGGTGCTCACCGAACTCGACCCGACCTGGCAGAACCTGCTGCACCTTCCCGTCTTCGCCCTGCTCCAGTACCTCTGGCTGCGAGGCTTCGCGCTGAACGGGAAGACCGGCAAGGCCGCTGTCGTCCTGAGTTTCATCATCACCCTCGGCTACGGGGCGCTCGACGAACTGCACCAGTATTTTGTTCCCGGACGTTACGCATCGCTCCTCGATGTGCTCCTCGACGGGGGCGGCGCGGTGCTGGGGGTGTTGGGGTTTTGGCTGTTCCGGAAGATGAGCGGACACAACCCCAAAAACGCTTAAGAGCTTCTTTGGTCCACGGAAAACACGGAAGGCACGGAAAGAAAAACAAGAGATTAACGGCTGGGTTTTGGACAGGATAAAGGCGGATAACTGCGGATAGAACCGGATAAATCTTTGGGCTTGTGGTTTTAACATCCGATTTTATCCGCCCTTATCCCGTCAAAAAAAGATTTTCAAGATTTTGTCCGTGTCTTCCGTGGACATAAAAAGGATTTGCCCGTGAAGATTCTCTATCTCTGCCACCGTATCCCCTATCCCCCCAACAAGGGGGACAAGATCCGCTCCTTCAACGAGGTGCGTTATCTCGCGGCGCGGCATGAGCTCGATCTGCTCTGTCTGGCCGACGACCCCGGGGATCTGAAGTATCGCGGCGAACTGGAGAAGATCTGTCGCCGGGTCGAGGTCTTCCCTCTCGATCCGCTCCGGGCCAAGGCCCGCGGGCTGCTCTCCCTGGCGCGGGGGGGGA
>CALJLX010000117.1 GCA_937982495.1 uncultured Desulfuromonas sp. | reverse complement strand
AGGCCGGATCGCTCGATCCGGCCTTGAATCGTTTTATCCCACCTCGTTGTATTCCCTTTCGCGAAACTTCACTCCCAATTCCTTGGCGACGGCACGGCAGGCGGCGACATCGATCCCCGGCAGCATCACCATCGTGGCGATGACCTCGGGGATGTGCGCCGGCGCCCGCCGCAGGAAATCCTTGACCCCCTCATAGGCCTCCTTCCCGAAAGGAGAGCGGCAGATACGCTGATAAGTTTCGTCGTCGGCGGCGTTGAGGGAGACGGAGAGGGTATCGACCAGTCCGGCGAGTTCCGGCAAAATGTCGCGCCCATGCACCAGGTTGGCCTGGCCGTCGCTGTTGATGCGTACCTTGACTCCCCGTTTATGGAGCCAGTCGGCGACCTCCTTGACCAGTTCGAGGCGCAACAGAGGCTCGCCGTAACCGCAGAAGACCACCTCTTTGAATCGGGTCGGATCGCCGATGGCCCGGATCACTTCGGCGAAATCGGGTTCGTGGTCGAGCTTGAGGGCATGCCCCTTGACCACGAATTCCTTGAACTTGGCGCAAAAAGTACAGGCGTTGGAGCAGCGGTTGGTGAGATTGAGGTACAAAGAGTCGCGGATGCGGTAGGCGATTTGGCCGCTCTGATCGATTTCGCCGATGCCGAAGAGTTTGCCGGCGTTGCGGCTGGTGATGCGGGCCACATCCTCCAGGGTAAGACCTTTGATCTCGGCGATCATCGCCGCCGTCTGGCGGACGTAGGCCGGCTCGTTGCGTTTGCCGCGAAAGGGCAGGGGGGAAAGATAGGGGCAGTCGGTTTCCACCAGCAGATGATCGATGGGGACGGCGCGTACCACCTCGCGGGCGGCGTCGTTCTTGGGATAGGTGAGGGTGCCGGGAAAAGAAAGATAAAAGCCGAGATCGAGGCAGGCCCGGGCCATGGCCGCATCGCCGCTGAAGCAGTGCAGCACGCCGCCGACCTCGGCGGCTCCTTCCTCGCGCAGGATTTGCAACACCTCGTCGTGGGCGTCCCGGTCGTGGACGATGATCGGCTTCTTCACCTGCCGGGCCAGGGCGATCTGGCGGCGGAAGGCGAGGCGCTGCACATCCCGGGGGGCGCGATCGCGATAGAAATCGAGGCCGATCTCGCCGACGGCGACGATCTTTTCCGATTGCTCCAGCAACTTCGTCAGTTGGGCGATGCCGGACTCATCCGCTTGCGGCGCGTCATGGGGATGAATACCCACGGCGGCATAGACGTTGGCATGGGCCTCGGCCAGACGAACGTTGGCCGAGGAACTTTCCAGGTCGCAGCCGACGGTGAGAATATGGGAAATGCCCTGTTCCAAGGCGCGTTCGATGACTGCTTGCCGGTCTTCGTCGAACTGGTCGTGATCGAGATGAGCATGGGTGTCGATCAACAGAGGGAGGGGTTCGTGCATGGTTCTTCTCCAAAAAGGAATGGGGCGCGGCGCGCCCCATTCCGGATAAAGCGATGGCTGGATACGGGATTACTCCGTCTCGATGCGCGGAAAAAGCGGAGCGGCTTTGGCGACCTGGGTTCCCGGCGGCAACTGCCCCCAGCGGTCGTTGCCGTCGAGTTGCAGTTCCTGTACCGGAATTCCCAGGGTTTTCAGGATCGAAGCCCCGGTTTCGGGCATGAAAGGCGCGACCAGCAGGGCGATGATCCGGGTACCTTCGAGCAGGTTGTACATGACCGTGGCCAGGCGCGGGCGCAGACTTTCCTCCTTGGCCAGAGCCCAGGGAGCTGTCTCGTCGATGTATTTGTTGGCGGCGCCGACCAGTTCCCATATGGCCTGGAGCGCCTTGTTGAACGCCAGCTCTTCCATCAGTTCGTCGACCTTGGCGATCGCCGCGGGAAAACGCTGAACGAAGGCTTCGTCCACCGCGTCAAGGGTACTCGGGGCGGGGAGGGTGCCCCCGAAATATTTGCCGAGCATGGCGGTCGAGCGGCTGACCAGGTTGCCGAGGTCGTTGGCCAGATCGGAGTTGATGCGATGAACCAGGGCGGCGTGGGAGAAGTCTCCGTCGAGGCCGAAGGGGACTTCCCGCAGCAGGAAGTAGCGGATGGCGTCAACGCCGTACTTGTCGATGAGCATATTCGGTTCGACGACGTTGCGCAGGCTTTTGCTCATCTTCTGTCCCTCGACCGTCCACCAGCCGTGGGCGAAGACCTTTTTCGGCAGGGGCAGACCGGCGGCAAGGAGGAAGGTCGGCCAGTAGACGGTGTGGAAACGCAGGATGTCCTTGCCGATGACATGGGCATCCACCGGCCAGAATTTGGCGAAATTCCCGTCTCCGTCGTCGGGAAAACCGAGGGCGGTGATGTAGTTGGTCAGGGCGTCGAACCAGACGTAGATGACGTGGCGCTCGTTACCCGGCACCGGAATCCCCCAGGAGAAGGTGGTGCGGGAGATGGAGAGGTCGCGCAGCCCTTCCTTGAGGAAGCTGATGATCTCGTTGCGCCGGCCCCGGGGCTGGATAAAGTCGGGATTGGCCTCGATGTGGGCGAGGAGTGCCTCCTGATACTTGCTCATGCGGAAGAAGTACGATTCTTCCTTGAGTTTTTCCGTGGGGCGGCCGCAGTCGGGGCAGGCGCCGTTGATCAGCTGGGTTTCGGTCCAGAAGGTTTCGCAGGGGGTGCAGTACCAGTCCTCATATTCGCCGAGAAAGATATCTCCCTTCGCCTCGATGCGCCGGAAGAGCTCGGAAACCCCTTTTTTGTGGCGCTCCTGGGTAGTGCGGATAAAGTCGGTGTGGGAGATGTTGAGTTTTTCCCACAGCGCCTGAAAACGCTTGACCACCCGGTCGGCCAACTCCAGCGGCGTTTCTCCGGCGGCGATGGCGGCTTTTTCCACCTTTTGCCCATGCTCGTCGGTGCCGGTGAGAAAAAAGACCTCATAGCCGCGGGCCCGCTTGTAGCGGGCGAGGACGTCGCAAGCCAGGGTGGTATAGGCGTGCCCGATATGGGGAACATCGTTCACATAATAAATGGGCGTGGTGATGTAAAAACGTCTATCCATGGGTCTTCTCCTTGGCTTATTTGCGTCGGGGGCGGCGCCGACTGCGACTCCGCTTGCGGCTG